>CABUCP010000036.1 GCA_902490055.1 uncultured Klebsiella sp.
CATTCCATTTAAGAGAACAATGTTAGCCAGTATGCTGACATTAGCCTCCGGCGCGGTGACCGTTGCTCACGCTGCCGACGCCGCAGCGCCGAAGCAGGATGCTAAAAAACCTAACATCGTGGTTATCTTTGGCGATGATATCGGCTACCTGAACCTCAGCACCTACAACCAGGGCCTGATGGGCTATCAGACGCCAAACATCGACAGCATCGCCGCCCAGGGCGCGAAGTTTACCTCCTACTACGCCGAGCAGAGCTCCACCGCCGGTCGTTCCGCGTTTATTACCGGCCAGATGCCGTTCCGTACCGGGATGAGTAAAGTCGGTATGCCGGGGGCGCCACAGGGTCTGCAGAAAGAAGATCCGACCATCGCCAACGTCCTCAAGCAGCTGGGTTACGCGACCGGCCAGTTCGGTAAAAACCACCTGGGCGACCGCGATGAATTCCTGCCGACCGCGCACGGTTTCGATGAATTCCTCGGCAACCTGTATCACCTGAATGCCGAAGAAGAGCCGGAAAACCCGGATTACCCGAAAGATCCGAACTTCCGTAAACAGTTTGGCCCGCGCGGCGTGATCAAAAGCACCGCTGACGGAAAAATCGAAGATACCGGTCCGCTGACCGTGAAGCGTATGGGCACCGTGGATGAAGAAACCCTGGCCGCCAACAACGACTTTATGGCGCGCCAGGTGAAAGCCGGTAAGCCGTTCTTTACCTGGTACAACACCACCCGCATGCACAACAAAACCCACCTCAAAGACGACAGCGTCGGCGTGACCGGGTTGGGAACCTATGCCGATGGCATGGTTGAGCACGATAAAATCGTCGGTCAGGTGCTGCAGAAAATTAAAGATCTCGGCATCGAAGATAACACCATCGTTATCTACACCACCGATAACGGCCCGATGACCGCTACCTGGCCAGATGCTGGCGAAACCCCGTTCCGCGGTGAGAAAAACACCGGCTGGGAAGGCGGCTTCCGCGTACCGGCGATGATCAAATGGCCGGGCCACATCAAACCGGGCACCGTGGTGAACGATATGTTCGCCAGCTACGACTGGTTCCCGACGCTGGTTGCCGCTGCCGGCGACAGCAACATCAAACAGGAAATGCTGAAAGGGTATAAAACGCCGTCCATCACCTACAAGGTTCACCTTGATGGCTATAACCAGCTCGACTTCCTGCAGGGTAAAGGGAAAGACCAGCGTAACGAATTCTTCTACTGGAGCGATGACGGCGATCTGCTGGCGATGCGTCAGGGCCGCTGGAAGATCCACTTTATGATCCAGGAGCACACCGGCCTCGATCTGTGGCGCTATCCGTTCACCAAACTGCGTACTCCGCTGATCTTCGATCTGAAAGTCGATCCGCTGGAGAAAGGTTCCGACGGTATGGGTTACGACACCTGGTTCTACGACCGCCTGTTCCTGCTGGGCGGCGCGCAGAAGTCGGCAAAAGATATGCTGGCGACGTTTAAAGAATTCCCGCCGCGTCAGAAGCCGGGCTCCTTCACCGTCTCCGATGTCAGCGCAATGCTCGATAAGAGCGCAAGTACCGGTAAGTAACGGTAGTCATCTCCCAGGGCGGTTCGCCGCCCTGTTTTTCTCCTCGCTTTACCCTCGACCTGACTAATCCGGGAGTTATTTATGAAACACAGCACCACCGTGCCTGTTAACGCATTACCTTCGGCAGAAAAGTACGCGGGTAACGGCCCTGCTTACCAACGTCGCTTTCATGTGATGGCGAAACCCACCGGCTCCGCCTGTAATCTCGATTGCAGCTACTGCTTCTACCTGCACAAAGAACACTTACTCCAGCAGGAAAAGCGCTGCTACATGAGCGATGAAACGCTGGAAAACTTTATCCGCCAGTACATCGACGGACAGGATGGCGAACAGGTGGTCTTCTCCTGGCAGGGCGGCGAACCGACCCTGATGGGACTGGAGTTTTTCCACAAAGTGGTGAAATTCCAGCAGCAATATCAAAAGCCCGGCCAGCGAATCGAAAACGATCTGCAAACCAACGGCATCCTGATTAACGATACCTGGGCTGAATTCCTCAAAGCGAATCATTTCCTCGTTGGCTTGTCGATTGACGGCCCGCGAGAGTTACACGACCGTTATCGCATTACCCGTAGCGGCAAACCAACGTTTGATAAAGTGATGGCCGGCGTCGACGCCCTGAAACGCCACGGCGTACCATTCAATGCGCTGGTCACCGTCAACCGTACCAACGCCCGTTTCCCATTAGAGGTTTACCGCTTTGTTACCCGCGAACTGGGGGCAACCTATGTACAGTTTAACCCCTGCGTCGAACCGGTGGACTTTACCCAAACCGCGCCTCATTTCTGGCGTGACGACTCCATCCCTACCGTCGGCAGTCGCCGCGCGCGTCCCGGCGATTTAGACGCCATCGTCACCGACTGGTCAGTTGACCCGGATGATTGGGGACGCTTCCTGATCGCAACCTTCGAAGAGTGGGTGAACAACGATCTGGGCCGCGTCCAGGTCAATCTCTTCGAAACCGCCGTCGCCCAGATGATGGGCATGCCGGCGCAAATTTGCACCACCGCGGAATTTTGCGGCAAAGGGCTCGCGGTTGAGAAAAATGGCGACGTTTTCTCCTGCGACCACTACGTCTACCCCGAATATCAAATCGGCAATATTGCCGATAACAGCCTGGCGCGGATGGCTTTCTCCGAACGTCAGCAGGCTTTCGGTATGGGTAAATGCGACACGCTGCCGCAGCAGTGTAAGCAGTGCCCTTACCTGAAGCTTTGCCACGGCGAGTGCCCGAAAAACCGTCTGGTGCTTACCGCCGACGGCGAGGCCGGGCTGAACTATCTCTGCCCGGGCATTAAAGCTTTTTTCAACTATGCCGAGCCGATTCTGGCGGGCATCGTCACGCTGGTGAAACGCGATTTTACAGGAGTTAGCCGATGAATCTTCGCGATAAAATGCTACAGCTGGAGCAGCGCATGAACGCGCAGGTGCTCGGCCAGGAAAACGTCGTGCGAATGCTGATCATCGCACTGCTCTGTGATGGCCATATCCTGCTCGAAGGGCTGCCGGGGTTGGCGAAAACCCGCGCCGTCCGCGAGCTGGCGCGGCATATCGTCGGCGAATTCCGCCGCATCCAGTTCACCCCGGATCTGCTGCCATCAGATATCACCGGCAGCGAGATTTATCAGCAAAATGCCAGCCGCGAAGAAGAGCAGTTTCGTTTTCGCCCGGGGCCGGTATTCGGCAACGTGATTCTGGCGGACGAAATCAACCGCGCCTCGGCCCGCGTACAGTCGGCGCTGCTGGAAGCAATGGAAGAACGCCACGTCACCGTGGCGGGCAAAAGCTGGCCGCTGCCGGGCGTATTTATGGTGCTGGCGACGCAGAACCCCGTCGACCAGGAAGGAACCTGGCCGCTGCCGGAAGCCCAGCTTGACCGCTTCCTGATGAAGGTGCAGGTCGATTACCCATCGAAAGAACATGAGCAGCAGGTGATGCAGTTGGTTCGCGCCGAGCAGCAGGCGAAATACGGCGCAGCGGCAACCACCACGCCCGCGCCAGAGGCGGAATCGCTGCTATTCAGCCAACAAGAGATCGCCTCCTGCTGGCAGGAGATAACCGCGATCCACGTCGCGCCGATTATCGAAACCTGGATCGTCGAACTGGTCAACGCCACCCGCCAGCCGCAGCACATCAGCGAGCAATTAGCCAGCTATCTGGCCTTCGGCCTGAGCCCGCGCGGCACCTTAGCGCTGGAGCGCTGCGCCCGCGCGCAGGCCTGGCTCGCAGGCCGCGACGCGGTTCGCCCGGAAGATGTGCGCTTTATCGCACCGGCGGTGATGCGCCACCGGCTGATGCTGAGCTATCAGGCCAGCGCCGATGGCTGCAGCGCCGACGATGTCATCGCCATGCTGCTCAACGCCGTGGTGATCTGATGATCGAGCTCTGCGTTGACCGCCAAATGCTGCTCGACCTCGCGCCGCAGGCGCGGCTCATCGCCAACCCGCCGGGGCAGATCCCGCCGGGGGCATTATCCGGCGAGCGCGCCTCCCGCCAACAGGGACGGGGGCTTAATTTTGATAGCCTGCGCCGCTACCAGCCGGGCGACGACGTGCGAATGATCGACTGGCAGGCGACGGCGCGCCTACGTACGCCGTGGGTACGCCAGTACAATGAAGAGCGTGAACGCCCGATCTTTTTGCTGGTCGACCAACGATTAGACATGCATTTCGCCACCCGTGGGCAAACCAAGGCCAGCGCCGCGGCCAAAACCGCCGCGCTGCTGGCCTGGCGCAGCCATCACGATGGCGATCGCCTCGGTAGCCTGGTGTTTAACGATACGACGTTGACGCTACACCCGTGCCGCGCCCCGCGTAGCACGCTGCCCGCGCTGCTGGATACTCTGACGCATTATAATCAGCGTCTGGCGCAGCAATATCCTCACGAGCCTGAGCGCGCGCAGACGCTGGCACAGGCGTTACAGCGCGCCGCCAGCGCGATTCCGCGCGGCGCCTGGGTCGCTATCTTGAGCGATTTTCATGACCTCGATGCATCAGCGCAGGCGCTGCTGGCGCATCTGCGTCGGCGCTGCGAGGTTAGCGCATTTGTGCTGTTCGACGACCTCCATCTTCGCCTGCCGCGTTCCGGCACGCTGGCCGCCTGCTACGGCGGACGCAGCGCCAGCGTCACCCTCACCTCCGCGCTCAGCGCCGATATTCGTCAACACATCATCGGCCGGCTCGCGCGTCAGCAGCGGCAACTCAACCAGTTGGGTATTCGGGTAAATCATCTGACGGTGACTCAGGACCTGCTGCGCCAGTTACAAAAAGGGCTTTAAATGTTTGAGAAAGGCTATGCGGTGCCGGAGCTACTAACGCCCGCGCCGCCCCCCTCCCCCAGCTGGTTTCCGCTACCGATCGGCTGGCTGATTCTACTCGCGATTGTCGTGGGCCTGACGGCGCTGTTCCTGCTTATCCACTATGCCCGCTGGCGGCGCAACCGCTGGCGGCGTGAAGCGCTGCTGGCGCTCAAGCACCCGCATTCCGTCGATAGCTGGATGCAGCTGATTAAACGCGTGCAACTGGTCCACCAGCCGCGTCAGACCGTTAGCCAAACGCTGGCGCCGGAAGCCGTGCTGGCGTCATTGACGCTGGATGCTGACCTGCGCGACCAGCTCATCGCCCGCTACTGCCGGGCCGACAACGCCCTGAGCGACCAGCAGACGGCGCGGCTTCGCGACCAGCTGGCGCAGTGGCTAAAGGAGCTTCCACATGTCTGAATGGCTCACCCACATTGATTTCGCCTGGCCGTGGGCCGCGCTACTGCTTGCGCTGCCGCTGGCCACTCGTTTTCTCCCGCAACCGGCAAAATCCACCGACGAGCGCGTGCGGGTTCCGTTTTTACCCTCGCTGATTGACACGCTACATCTCGATTCTCGGCCGAAACGCGGTAGCGGGAGCAGCACCATGCTGTTCTGGCTTATCTGGTCGCTGCTGGTCTGCGCGCTGGCGCGCCCGGAATACCTGACGCCGCCGCAGTACATCAGCAGGCCGATGCGCGACATCGTGCTGATCCTCGATGTCTCCGGGTCGATGGCGAAAAATGACGTCCAGGGCGGCGATACGCGCCTGCAGGCGGTACAGCAATCGGTGCGCAAGTTTGTCGCCGCCCGCCAATCCGACCGTATCGGGATGGTGATTTTCGCCAGCAAAGCCTGGCCGTTTGCCCCGATGAGCGAAGATAAACAGGCGCTGCAAACGCGCATCAATCAGCTGGCGCCGGGCATGATTGGCCAGCAAACCGCTATCGGCGATGCGCTGGGCGTGGCGGTGAAGGTGCTGGATAACGGCCCCGATAAGCAGGCTGATAAGCTGGCGATTTTACTCACCGACGGTAACGATACCGCTTCACAGCTGTCGCCTGAACTGGCGGCAAAGCTCGCCGCCGACCACCATGTGCGGGTACATACCATCGCCTTCGGCGACCTCAACGACACCAGCAAAGACAAAGTGGATTTACCGCTGCTGCAACGCATCGCGAAAACCACCGGCGGCCAGAGCTGGACCGCCGCGCATTCCGGCAGCGCGCTGGATAGCGTCTGGCAACAAATCGACGCCCTTACGCCAGCGCAGGTCAAAAGCCTCGGCTGGTCGTGGCATCAGGCGCTCTATCCGTGGCCGCTCGCCGCCGCGCTGCTGCTGTTACTGCTGGCCGCCTGCGGCCGTTTCCTCAGGGAGAAAATGGCATGAGCGATTTGCACTTCCTCTATCCGTGGCGCTTAACCGCGCTACTGCTGTGCGCGCTGTTGGCCTGGCTGCCGAACCTCGGCGGTTCCGCCTGGCCAACGCTAATGGATAAACCTTTCCGCGCGCTGATTATTCAGCGCCGTCGCCGGCTAACCCGGCTGTTGCCGTGGCTACTGGCGCTCGGCGTCGTCGCGCTGGCGGGCCCAAGCTGGCAGCGAGAACTCCCGGCGGCGCTGACGCCGCAAAGCAACGTGATGGTGATCCTGCAGCAGGATCTGGCAATGTACGCTCAGGACCTGCCGCCCTCGCGCCATCAGCGCATGCAGCATAAAATCGCCGGGCTGATGCAGCAGCAGCCCGGCGCGCATTTCGGCCTGGTGGTGTACAGTAGCCAGGCCTTTCTCACCACGCCGCTAACCCAGGATCCGCAGTTTTATCGGCTGTTCCTTGACGCCCAGTCGCCCTCCCTGCTGCCGGAAGGTAACGGTTCCGCCCTGCCGCAGGCGGTCGCGCTGGCGTTAAAAAATCTCCCGGCCGCCAAAGACAAGCCGCGTAGCCTGATCCTCATTGCCGATACCCTGTCGCCTGCCGATGTCGCCTGGCTGAAAGGACAGCATCTGCCGCTGCAGATTTGGCTGCCCGGAACCGCGGCGGGCGGCACGCTACCGGATAAATACGCCAGTCTCGGTATCGATACCCGGCTGAACGTCGATCGTTTCCGCCAGCTGCGCGACGCCGGGATCCCGGTAACGCTGGTCAGCGATGATGGCGACGATCTGTCGATCATCGCCAGCCACATTCAACAATCGGTGACTCAGCAAAATAACGCCCGCCAGGATCTGCGCTGGAAAAACAGCGGCTATCTACTGATCGTGCCGATGCTGTTCCTGCTGCTGTTCTGGCGACGCCAGCTACTGATGGTCGCGCTGGTACTCCCTACGCTGTTGTGGTCGCCGCATAGCGATGCCGCCTGGCTCGATGCCTGGGTTCGCCCGGATATCCAGGGACAGCACGCCTTTGACCGGGGCGACTACGCTGCTGCCGCCGGGCACTTTCACGATCCGCTGCGGCAAGGTATCGCCTGGTATCGGGCCGGCAACTTTCCGGCCGCCGCCGGCGCCTTCCGCGCCGCGCCGCCAACCGCGGAAACTTTACTGTGGTTAGGTAACAGCTACGCTCAGCAAAAACAGTGGCAACAGGCGCTCGACAGCTACGACCGCGCGCTCTATCTGCATCCTGAGTGGCCGATGGCGCTGCAAAACCGCGACAAAATCGCACAGATCGTGATGCGCATTCGTCAGCAAGAACGCGAACGCCAGCAGGCGCAGGGCGATGCGATGGATGACGGCCCGGATAAACTGGTTCACGATCTGCAGAAAAACCAGGGTATCGATCAACAGCAAATCGGTGCTATCGCCGGGGAGAGTCCACAGGTTAATCAATGGTTTGAAGCATTGGATATTTCGCCAACGGGGCTGCTGAAAAGCCTGTATCGCAACGGCCCAGGAGACGCTACGCCATGAATAAAGCGCTACTTTTTCTGCTGGTTGCCGCCCTTCCGGCGCATGCGGCGATGGATATCACCCGTGAACTGGAAGCGCCGGCGCAGATCGTCCCCGGCCAGCCGGTGCGGGTGGCGGTAACCTGGTGGACCGATAGCTGGTTTAACCCGCCGCCGCAGTGGCCCGAATTTGCCGTCAAAAACGGCGAGCTCCTGAATACCGCGTTGCCTTCACAGCTGGTGACGCGAAGAAAGAATGGGATCGTCTGGAGCGGCATTCGCCTTGAACGCCAGGTCAGCGCCTGGCAGCAGGGCGTGCTGCGCCTGCCGGCGATAGACATCACCGCGACGTCCGCCAATCAGGCGCCGGTCACGGTGCATCTTGCGGCGCTGGAACGCCCGGTGAACTGGCCTGCCGATATCACTCAGGCGGACCATTTTTTACCGGCCAGCCAGCTCACGCTCAGCCAGCAGATTCGACAGTATCACGCGGGAAAGGACAATACGCTGCGGGTTGGCGATGTCGTTGACCGCACCGTGACCGTTGATGCGCAGGACGCGCTGCCGGGACAAATCCCGCCGCTGCTGTACGCCATTAGCGGTAGCGAGAGCCAGCGTCTGGCGCCGGTCAATGAGGCATTAAAAAGCGATCGCGGCGATGTTACCGGCGCTCATCGGGTGGAGCGGCTGCGTTATCTGCCCAGCCATAGCGGCACGCTGACGCTACCACCGATTAGCTTGCGCTGGTGGGATACCGTTAATCATCAATGGCAAACGGCGAAGCTGGCGGGAGAAACGTTGAACGTTGCCGCAGCGCGACAGGGCGGCGCGGAGCAGGCGCTGCGCGGTACAACGGGAATGGTCACCTGGCAGAGCCTGATGTGGATAGTGATTGCCGCTGCCGCGGCCGGTGGGGGATGGCTTGGCCGCCGCTGGTGTTATCGAACGCTTCTCGGCATTAGCCGACGCTGGCGGCGTTTCTGGCAGCCGCAGCCGTTGCCGCCGCTGGCCCCTTAATGCGTAAAATGCCCGGCGGCGCTGCGCTTGCACGGGCCTACAAATGGCAGCCCATCAGTTGACGGGATACCATTTGTAGGCCGGATAAGGCGCAGCCGCCATCCGGCAAAAATACAGCTCCGAACTCACCGCCATTGCCCGGCCCTACGGACCGCAGCCCATCAGTTGACGGGATGCCATTTGTAGGCCGGATAAGGCGCAGCCGCCATCCGGCAAAAATACGGCTCCGAACTCACCGCCATTGCCCGGCCCTACGGACCGCAGCCCATCAGTTGACGGGATGCCATTTGTAGGCCGGATAAGGCGCAGCCGCCATCCGGCAAAAATACGGCTCCGAACTCACCGCCATTGCCCGGCGGCGTTTTTTATTTCGCCTTACACTGCGCCGGGTCGTATACCGTCTTCCAGTCCTGCTGCATATCGACGACCGTCCAGCCCTTCTGTTTCGCCTCGGTCAATCCTTTCACCAGCTTGCCGCTGGCGGAAGGATGGCTGTCGTAGGCATACTCCCGTGCCGCATCGGTATGGTGCACCAGCAGCTCGAAAGTTTTATAACTCGGGTTGGCGGCGGTGTACTGCAGCATCGCCAGATCGCCATCGCTGTTGCCGAAAGCCGCAACCGGACGCTGGCCCATAAACAGGTGAATCGCCACCGGTTTAGCCGCGGCGTCATCGTTGAAGGCGCCTTTCATCGTTTTGCGCAGCTGGGTGCCATTATCCGTCAGGCTAAACTCGCTGAGCGCGAACGAACCGATAACCTGCTCCGGCGGAATACCGTACATTTTCTCCGACACTACGCGCATGAAGTCAATTCCGCCGCCGGAAACGATCCACGTTTTAAAGCCATTGGCGCGCAGATAATCCAGCAACTGGCGCATTGGCTGATATCCCAACTGGTCATAGCGGCAGCCGGTACGTTTATCCTGATGGCTGTCAAACCATGCGCTGACCCGCTTGCTGAACTCCTCGGTGGTCATGCCGCTGTGGGTTAACGCCAGCAGCTTGAGCAGCCCTTTTTCGCCGCCCGCCGCTACCGTTTTCAAATCGTTGTTCAGTACCGCCGCCACCAGCGGATCCTTTTTCCACTCCGGATGTTCGGGCGCCAGCCGTTTCACTTCATCCACCGCGAACTGCAGTTGGAAGGTCAACGGCGCTTCCGGCCACAGGGTACCGTCGTTATCAAAGACCACGTAGCGCTTATCCAACGGGATAAAGTCCGCGCCGCCTTCACGCGTCGCGCCCTGCACCCATTGCTCAATCGCCTGTTTAGCTGGGGTATCTTTCCACGCCGACAGCATATCGGTGGCTGCCGCGCTACTGAAGCTCAATAGCAGCATGCTAAGCAGTACTGTTTTTTTCATTGTTTATCCTTCATGTTCCGCCGCCAAAAAACAGACCTACTTCAGCATGGCGGCAATTTTCTCAAGCGTCGGTTTCACCGTCGCGTAAAAATGGCGAAAGCCGGGACACAAATAATTGAGCCCTTCTTCACCGTTCGGGGCGCGCACGATGCGGTTTTTCGGGCATTCGCCCCAGCATAAATTCAGATGCGGGCAGCTTTTGCAGTAGGCCGGCAGCGTCTCTTTCTTGCCCATGCCAAAGACTTTCTGCCGCTCGGAAAAGACCATATGCGCCAGCTTATGCGCCTTAATATTGCCAAGCTTATATTCGGGATAGACGTAGTGGTCGCAGGAGTAGACGTCGCCGTTTTTCTCTATCGCCAGCGCCTTGCCGCAAAACGGCGCGGTGATGCACAGCTGGGAAGGAAGCCCCATGGTCTGCACCACGGCGGTTTCAAACAAGTTAACCTGCACACGGCCGAGATCGCAGGTCACCCATTCATCAAAGGCTTCGGTCAGAAATTGCCCCCAATCGTCCGGATCGACCGACCAGTCGGTGACGATCGAGTCCAGATCGCCCGGTTTCGCCCGACGGCTGCCGGTGATGGGGATCGTATCTTCGCGCCAGAACTGCGGCGCGGTGGTTTTAAAGTCGCTGGCCTCCACGCAGGGTGTGAACTGGATATAGGTGGCGCCTAATTCGCGGGTGAGAAAACGGTATACCTCGCGCGGGAAGCGAGCATTTACCCGGTTGACGACCGCCAGCGCGTTGAACGACACGCCGTGGCGCTTCAGCGCGGCGATGCCTTCCATGACCTTATCAAAGGTCGGCTTGCCGCTGCGCGTTACGCGAAAGCGATCGTGGATCTCGCGCGGGCCGTCGATAGACACGCCGACCAGAAAATTGTGCTGCTTAAGAAAGGCGGCCCACTTATCGTTGATCAGCACGCCATTAGTCTGCAGATCGTTCTCAATCCGCTGGTGTTTCGGCTGATATTTCTTTTGCAGCGCAACGACCTTTTCGAAAAACTCCAGCCCCATCAGGGTTGGCTCGCCGCCCTGCCAGGAGAAAATAATCTCTTCGCCATCCTGGCTTTGGATGTACTGACGAATGAAATTCTCCAGTACCTCGTCGCTCATCCCTTTGTCGTGCGGCTGATGCAGAAGCTGCTCTTTATGCAGATAAAAACAGTAGTTACAGTCCAGGTTGCAGGTAGAACCGCTGGGTTTCGCCATCATGTGATAGCGACGTTTATAGGCAGGCAGATAGCGCCCCTGGTTCTGCAATGGCGTTAATGGAATGGTGGTGCTTTTTTTCATCGACCAGAACCTATCTCTAAGAATGCTCACAACAGCAAAAGGCCCGGGCATCCCCCCCGGGCCAACGTCATTTTAGTTACCGGTCGGCATCGCCAACTGGAACCCTTCTTGTTTTAGCTGTTCACGGATATTGCTAAAGCGCTGGTATTGCGACAGGGTAATCGGCCCGCTGTAGGCTTCACTCTGCGGCTTACGCGGCGGATACTCGACGTAGGTTTTCATCAAATTGGTGATGGCTTCGTTGAAGGTCACCAGCGTCCAGGTATGCTCGGTATAGTTGTTCATAAAGATATCGTAGCGTTCCTGCGGATCCTGCCAGAGGTCAAAAATCTGCGGTACCGTCGCGACATAAGACTCCGGCCCTTTCCAGCCAAGGTTGGAATCCACCGCCAGGCCGCCGGTTTTCGCGCCGTTATCACCGCGCAGGTTAAATACCGCCTTATAGTGGCCGACGCGCGCCGCCCCCGGGGTCAACTCGTTTTCGGTGAAGTAGAACCAGGATGTACGCGGATCTTTACCGGTGCCAAACAGTACCGGTGAAATATCGTAGCTGTCGAAGATAATCGGCTGCCCGGCGCGGTCTTTGGTCGGTAACTTAATCCCGGCCACCGAGGCGAAGGTCGCCATCAGGTCGAGGCCGCCAACGATATCGTGGTTACGGCTGTGCTCTTTAATCTTGCCAGGCCACCAGGCGATCGCCGGAACGCGGCTGCCGCCCTCGCGGTCGGTGCCTTTGGTACCGCGGAATGGCGTATAGCCGGCATCCGGATAGACGTCCTGCCAGGCGCCGTTATCGGTAGTCCACACTACCAGGGTATTTTTATCGAGACCTTTTTCACGGAGCTTATCCATGATACGCCCTACGCGGGCGTCCATTTCCACCATCGAGTCGGCGTATTTACTCTTCGACATCGACTTGCCGACGTAATCCGGATCCGGCATGTTCGGCTGGTGGTTCTTCATAAAGTTAATACTCATGAAGAACGGTTCGGAGGATTTGGCATTGGCATCAATGTAATCGAGTGAGGCTTTCTCGACATAACGGTCGAAGAACGGAATACCGACCACACCTTCCTTGCCATCCACCACCGGCGTATTCACGTACTGACCGTTGATTTTGAACTCTTCCTTCGGCGCTTCACCCGCTTTGCCGGAGAGCGCGCCGCGGGTGACGCGGGTAAACATTTCACGCAGCTTAGGATCCATATCCGGGAACCAGGTCGGGTCGGCGTAGGTATAGGCGTTCAGATGATAGAGGCCGACGTATTTCATTTCGTCGTAACCCTGAGCGTTAGGTAACGCGTAATCGGCTTCGCCGAGGTGCCATTTACCGGTAAAGAAGGTTTTATAACCGCCGGTTTTCAGCACCGAGGCCAGCGTCCACTCTTCTTTCGGTAAACCGCCGCCCTGGCCCTGGAAGGCTACGGTGGTCATGCCGCTGCGGTTGGGAATACGACCGGTCTGCATCGCCGCGCGTCCCGGGGTGCTGCTCGGCTGGCCGTAGAAGTCAAAGAAGGTCATCCCTTCATCGGCCATTTTGTCGAGGTTTGGCGTCGGCATACCGCGGCCTTCGCCGCCGCCGTAGATGCCGAGGTCGCCATAGCCGGTATCGTCAGAGACGATCAGGATAATATTGGGCTTCTTTGCCGCGCCATCGCTGGAGTCAGTCGCATTTTGATCGGCAGCGTTGGCCGTCGCGCCGGGTAATAACGAGCCGGCGGCAAATGCCAGCACGCCGATACCCTTGTACTTTTTATTCATCTTCGGACCTCATTGCTCAGAATGCGCCTGATTTCACTTAGGATTTGGCTGATGTCAGGCAGGCTTTGAAAGATTGATTGAATCTC
>CABUCP010000037.1 GCA_902490055.1 uncultured Klebsiella sp.
AATGAAATGCATTAATGGCGGAATGAATGACATTGCAAAACATTCATTCCCGTAATTTCCGCCAACAAGTTAGTGTGCGCTACCTCACAAAAACGCGCCATTACTGAGATCTAACAGTAACGGCACCGTTTCAAACGCGTAACAAAATAGCTTAGAAATTGGCGCTGACGCCCATCAGATACAGCGTATTTTCACCCGATGGCACATTATCAGCCTGCGATAGCGTGGCCCACGCCGCCAGATGCGATCCCAGCGGCATATCGGCGCCCAACGTAACATCCCCCCAACTCCCCTCTTTTCCACGGCTAATCAGAGCGTTGCTATCAATTGTGAGAGACTGGTTATAGCTCACCTGCGCCCACGGATGCACGCCCCACAACGGCTGATAATCCATACGCCAGCCCAGCGTATTAATATAAGTGGATTCTTCCGAGCGACGAGTCGGCGGAGGCGCGTTCAGATCGCTACGCAAGCTGGCGACCGGCCCGGAGGTCACGCCGTTGGCCAACGTATAGTTCCAGCCCACACTCATACCGTGGTTTAAATCCGGCGGCGCCAGCGCCTGATTCAACGCCAGGCCGCCGGCGGGCTCTGACGATTTCATACGCTCGGCGAGAATATCTTCATAACGCGGTTGGTGATCGCTATCCCATGTATAGCGTTCTGACGTATTACTTTTTGTATCGTTAGCGATATATTCCTGTTGCCAGGCATTGGCGCCTGAGACACACGACATCCAGATGGTAACGCACGCCGGGACCAACAGCCCCCGGAGGCCATTGCATTTCTTTATTATCATTAATGCGACTCCAAAAGAGCCGAATCGGCAATGTTGCTGTGTTTTTATACTCAAAATAATTCGAGCTGCCGCCCACACAAATGCAACTTGAAGTATAAGGAGTTGATGGGAAGTGATATCCCTGTATTAACTATTATCTTTATCTTTCAGCCGTCAAGGCGGATGAAAAAGTTTTCTGACGAAAGGGAGAGAAACATGCAACGTTGCGGATGGGTAAGCCAGGATCCTCTTTATATCCAGTACCACGACAGCGAATGGGGCGTCGCCGAAAGAACGCCGCAAAAGCTGTTTGAGATGATCTGCCTTGAAGGCCAGCAGGCTGGGCTATCGTGGATCACCGTGCTGAAAAAGCGGGAAAATTATCGTCAGGCATTTCATCAGTTCGATCCGGTTCGCGTGGCGGCCATGGATGAAGCCGATATCGAACGGCTGGTACAGGACGCCGGGATTATTCGCCACCGGGGAAAAATTCAGGCCATCATCGGCAATGCGCGCGCGTTTCTTGAAATGGAAGCCAACGGCGAACCGTTCAGCGATTTTGTCTGGTCATTCGTCGACAATCAGCCGCAAATCACCAGCGCCGCAACGCTCGCTGAAATTCCAACCACCACTCCCGCGTCGGATGCACTCTCTAAGGCGCTGAAAAAACGTGGTTTTAAATTTGTCGGATCCACTATCTGCTATTCATTTATGCAGGCCTGCGGTTTAGTGAACGATCACGTGACCGGCTGCTGCTGCCATCCCGGGAGGCCAGCATGATCCGCCGATGGGATGCCAAAGAGACCGGTCCGCTGCTTGAGCTATGGTTGGAAAGCACGATTTACGCGCATCCGTTTATCGCCGAAAGCTACTGGCATGAGAGCCTGGAGGTAGTGCGCGACGTCTATCTTCCCGCCGCCTCCACCTGGGTATGGCAGGAAAATGATGCCCTGAAAGGGTTTGTCAGCGTGATGGATTCACGCTTCGTCGGGGCGCTTTTTGTCGCCCCGGAAGCGATTCGCCGCGGCATCGGCCGGGCGCTGCTTGATGAGGTCAAGCAGCACTACGACTGGCTAAGCCTGGAGGTGTATCAGAAAAACGTGCGGGCGGTGAATTTTTACCACGCGCAGGGCTTCCGCATAGAAGACAGCGCGTGGCAGGACGATACCCAGCATCCAACCTGGATTATGCATTGGCCGGCGGATCAAATGCGCTAAGCGCCAGCGCCGGCCCGTCATATTTTTCCAGCCACGCCAGCGCCGTATTCCCGGCGCAGCCGTTGCCCAGTCGCGAGGTCGGAATATCTTTCGTCAGTACGTTTACCGCGCCATTTTTGCAAATCCCGGCGTCGGGGTCGATATCAGGCCATGCGCCTTCATGCAGGCAAATCACCCCGGGACGAATGCCTTCCGTCACCACCGCGCCGGCCAGCACCTGACCACGCGAATTCCACACCCGCACCAGATCGCCGTCGGCGATATTGCGCGCCTGCGCGTCCAGCGGATGGATGGTCAGCGGCTCGCGACCGGCCACGGCATACTGCTCTCGCAGTGAAGTATGATTTAGCTGGCTATGCAGACGGTGCGCCGGATGCGCAGACAGCACCTGTAGCTGCCCCGCCTCGGCGTTGCCGTGCCACTCATCGGGCTCCAGCCACATCGGGTGCGGCGGGCAGTCGGCATAGCCAAATCCGGCAATGGTCGGCGAGTGAATCTCTATTTTTCCGCTCGCGGTTTTCAGCGGATTGGCCTGCGGATCGTCACGAAACGCGGCAAAGCGGGCAAAACGAGCGTTCTGCGGATTTTCCGGCATTTCAATCAACTGGTTAGCCTGCCAGAATTCGGCAAACGGCGGTAATGTTACCTGCTGCTGCGCGCCACGCTGAGCGGCAATCTGGTAGAAGGTTTCCAGCCACTGCAGATCGCTCTTACCTTCGGTAAAGCGCTCGCGCCCGCCCGCTTGCCAAAGTTCGCTCAGGTCGGCAAAAATCGCAAAATCGTCGCGCGCTTCATCGCGCGGCGCGACCACCCGCTTCATCGGCACCAAATGTTGATTACTGTAATCGCCGGTCATGGTCAGATCGTTACGCTCAAACGAAGTCGTCGCCGGTAAAACAATATCGGCATGGCGCGCAGCGGCGGTCCAGAAACACTCGGAAATCACTATCAGCTCCGGCTTCTGCCAGGCCTGAATCAGACGGTTAGTATCCTGATGGTGGGTAAAGTTAGCGCCGCCCGCCCACCAGATGAAGCGGATGTCGGGGAAGCGTCGCTCCATGCCATTATGCTGGTAGCTCGCGCCCGGGTTTTCCAGCGCCTCGACGATGCGCGCAACCGGAATTTTTTCCACCGCATCGGAGCCTCCCGCCACGCTCCCCTGCATTGAGGCCAGCACGGCGGCGCGGCGCGTCGGGTTGCCGCCGTTGGCAAAGTGGTAAGAAAGCCCAAAACCGCCGCCGGGCGTACCAATCTGCCCCAGCATCGCGGCCAGCGTCACCAGCATCCAGTGTTTCTGCTCGCCGAACTGCTGGCGCTGCATGCCCCAGCCGGACATCAACATGGTGGTATTTTCATGGAAAATCGCCGCCAGTTCGCGGATTTTATCTGCCGCTATGCCGCAAATCGCCGACGCCCATTCAGCCGTTTTAGCAACGCCGTCGCTTTCGCCGTTCAGATAGCGGGCAAAAATTTCATAGCCGCTGGTGCAGCGGGCGAGGAACTCGTCATCCTGCCAGCCCTGTTCGACCAGGGTATGGGCGATCCCCAGCATCAGGGCAACATCGGTGCCCATGTGCGGCGCGATCCATTCCATCGCATCACCAAAGAAATCGACGGTCTCCGATCGCATGGGATCGATGCAGATCAGGCGTTTTCCGCTCTGACGCAGGCGGTCAAACCATGGGATCCCCTGTTCATCCGAAGCGTTCCAGGCAATTTTAAGCGTATTCAGCGGGTTGGCGCTCCACAGCACCACCACATCGCTGTGTTCCAGCACCATCGGCCAGCTGGTCTGCTGCTGATAAACCTCATTACCGCCGACGACATAAGGCATGATTGCCTGCGCCGCGCCGGTGGAATAATCGCCAAGGTGACCGGTATAACCACCCGCAAGACTCATATAGCGCTGCAGCAGGGTTGCCGCCTTATGCAGCACGCCGTTGGAGCGCCAGCCGTAGGAGCCGGCAAAAATCGACGCCGGGCCGTAGCTTTCGCGAATCCGCCGATGCTGGGCATCGATCAACGCCAGCGCTTGTTCCCAACTCACGCGCACAAACTCATCCTGGCCGCGCACGCCCTGCGGCTGTTCCGGCGAGGCAAGAAAGCCTTTACGCACCATCGGATAGCGAACGCGGGTTTTGCTGTGTACCTGGTCGCGAACCGCCGTTTGCAGCGAGTTGGCGAACGACGTTTCCAGCGCGCCGCGGGACGAAATTACGTTTTCACCATCCGTCTCTACCAGCATGGGTCCCCAGTGGGCCGCGGTTAAGATGGTTTTAGTTGCAGATGAAGTTGGCAAAGCAGGCTCCTGGGTCAACGAATGCAGGTGTTGTGACGGTGTGTTATTCAACCGTTCAATATTATTTACAAAAAGAGAGACGCTCCGGGGAATTTTCTCCGTATTCGAACGTCATAATCAACCGTCACGCTTGCGGTGGCAAAGAATAAAAAGGATTAAGGAAATAAGATGAAAAAACGCGTACTCATGATTGCCGCTATCGTTAGCGGCGCACTGGCTATTTCCGGTTGTACGACCAACCCTTATACCGGCGAACGCGAAGCAGGGAAATCCGGCATCGGCGCGGGTATCGGTTCCTTAGTGGGCGCCGGCGTCGGCGTGCTCTCTTCTTCCAAGCATGACCGCGGCAAAGGCGCGCTGATCGGCGCAGCGGCAGGCGCGGCGCTCGGCGGCGGTATTGGTTACTACATGGACGTGCAGGAAGCAAAACTGCGCGAAAAAATGCAGGGAACCGGGGTCAGCGTGACGCGTAACGGCGACAACATCGTGCTGAACATGCCAAATAACGTCACCTTTGACAGCAGC
Organism: uncultured Klebsiella sp.; assembly: GCA_902490055.1. Taxonomy (GTDB): domain Bacteria; phylum Pseudomonadota; class Gammaproteobacteria; order Enterobacterales; family Enterobacteriaceae; genus Klebsiella. Next base: position 4,820 of record CABUCP010000037.1, read on the forward strand.
AGCGCCAACCTGAAACCAGCGGGCGCCAATACCCTGACCGGCGTGGCGATGGTATTGAAAGAGTATGAGAAAACCGCGGTCAACGTCGTCGGCTATACCGACAGCACCGGCAGCAACGATCTGAACATGCGACTGTCGCAACAGCGTGCGGACAGCGTCGCCAGCGCTCTGATCACCCAAGGCGTTGCGGCGAATCGCATTCGCACCACCGGGATGGGCCCGGCGAACCCAATCGCCAGCAACAGCACGGCGGAAGGCAAAGCGCAGAACCGTCGCGTGGAAATTACTCTCAGCCCGCTGCAGTAATCTTCCTCGTTGCCAGCCCGGCAGCCTCTCTGCCGGGCAAAATGCTTGATATCGCTATTTTTCGCGCTAAGGTGTTGGCAGATTTTCAGCAAAGGAAGCCCTCATGGCGAAAGCGGCGCGAGCAACCATTAGCGATGTGGCGAAAGCCGCAAAGACCGGTAAAACCAGCATTTCACGCTATCTCAACGGCGAAAAGCATCTGCTTTCCGACGATCTGCTGGCGCGGATTGAAAAAGCGATTGCCGAGCTCAACTACCGCCCCAGCCTGATGGCCCGCGGCCTCAAGCATGGCCGCACCCGCCTGATTGGCCTAATCATCGCCGATATTACTAACCCCTACTCCGTCAACGTGTTAAGCGGTATCGAAGCCGCCTGTCGCGAAAAAGGCTTCACCCTGCTGGTGTGTAATACCAACAACGAGGTCGATCAGGAGCTGCACTACCTCGACCTGCTGCGTAGCTACCAGGTTGAAGGGATCGTGGTCAATGCGGTCGGTATGCGCGAAGAAGGGCTCAATCGCCTGCAGCAATCCGCGCTGCCGATGGTGCTCATTGATCGTAAAATTCCCGATTTCGCCTGCGATGTCGTCGGGCTGGATAACACCCAGGCCGCCACCACCGCGACTGAACACCTGGTGGAAAAAGGCTTTGAAGCGCTGCTGTTTTTAAGCGAGCCAATCGGCTCGGTCAACACCCGTCGCGAGCGCCTTGACGCCTTCCGCGCCACCCTACAGCGCTATACCGGTTTCGTCGCGGAAAACGCCGAGGTACCGCTGAACGATGGCGCGATGATGGATAACGTCCTGCGTCAGTTTCACGCTCGCCATCGCGGGATGCGCAAAGCGGTCATTTCCGCCAACGGCGCGCTTACGCTACAGGTCGCCCGCTCGCTGAAGCGCGTTGACCTGATCTGGGGTAGCGATATCGGCCTGCTCGGCTTCGATGAGCTGGAGTGGGCGGAGCTGGCCGGCGTCGGTATTACCACCCTCAAACAGCCGACCTGGCAGATCGGCTATGCCGCCGTCGAACAGGTAGTCAGGCGTATCGAAGGCAGTAACGACCCCATCTGTGAACGGGTCTTCTCCGGTGAGCTGATTGTCCGGGGATCAACTTCTCGTTAACGATTCATCGTGATGACGATCATAAATTAAACATCCTGGCCTTTCCTTTGGAACCGGTACCATCTAGCGTAATAGGGAGTTAAGCCCCATCACGCCAGGAGTGAGTTAGATGGCCAGAAAAATCATTGTCGTCACCGCCGCCTACGGCAACGACCACGTTAAAGCGCTTGGCGGGCAGTCCGCCGTATTACCGTTTATCGCCGGTTCCGGCGCTGATGGCGTGGAAATTCGCCGCGAGCTGTTCAGCGCGGAAGAGCTGAAACAGTTGCCAACGCTGGCGGCCGACATTGAAAAGCAGGGCCTGCTGGCCTGCTACTCCGCGCCGCAGGCGCTGTTCAGCGATAATGGCGAGCTCAACCCCCATCTCACATCGCTACTTGAGGAAGCGCAAACCCTCAACGCGCTGTGGCTGAAACTCTCACTCGGTCATTTCATCGATAACCAATCGCTGGATGCGTTGCGCCATATCCTGAACGCCAGCGGCATGACGCTGGTGGTAGAAAACGACCAGACCGATTGCGGCCAGCTGGCGCCGATGCAGCGCTTTAAAGCAGCCTGCCGGGTTCATCAGATGCCGATAACGCTGACGTTCGATATGGGCAACTGGCTGTGGGTCGGCGATTCGCCGGAAGATGCCGCGCGTCATCTCGCCCCCGCCGTCAGCTATATTCACGTAAAGGCGGCGGAGCCGCATCATGACAAATTCCGCGCCGTCCCGCCGGATCGGGCGGACGCGCGCTGGCTGGCGCTGCTCGATAATCTGCCCGCCGACGCGCCGCGCGGTATCGAATTCCCGCTGGTCGGCGACGATCTGACCGCCGTCACCCGCCACTACGTCAATCTGTTACGCGAGGATTAAGCCATGGAAAATTTAGACGTCATTACCATCGGCGAAGCCATGGCGATGTTTGTCGCCACTGAAACCGGCGAACTGGCAGAGGTTGAACGCTTTATCAAACGCGTCGCCGGCGCCGAACTGAACGTCGCGACCGGCCTCGCGCGCCTGGGTCTGAAGGTGGGCTGGGTGAGCCGCGTCGGTAACGATAGCTTTGGCCGCTTCGTGCTCAATTCGCTGGCGAAAGAAGGCATTGACGCGCGCGGCGTGGCCGTTGATGAGCACTATGCCACCGGTTTCCAGATGAAATCTAAAGTCGAAAATGGAACCGATCCCATTGTGGAGTATTTCCGTAAAGGTTCGGCAGCCAGCCATTTGTCGACGGACGATTTCCGCGCCGATTACTTCACCAGCGCCCGCCATCTGCACTTAAGCGGCGTCGCCGCCGCGCTGTCCGATAGCTCCTATGCGCTGTTGGAACATGCGGCGAAAGTGATGAAAGCGGAAGGGAAAACCCTCTCTTTCGACCCAAACCTGCGCCCGGTGCTGTGGAAAAGCGAAGCTGAAATGGTAGAGAAACTTAACCGCCTCGCCTGCCAGGCCGATTGGGTGTTACCCGGCTTAAAAGAGGGCGCGATTCTTACCGGCCAGCAGACGCCGGAAGGCATCGCTGATTTCTATCTCTCCCGCGGCGTTCAGGCGGTGGTGATTAAAACCGGCTGCGACGGCGCGTGGTTCAAAACCGCTCGCGGCGAACAGGGAAGCGTCGCGGCGATCAAAGTCGACAACGTGGTGGATACCGTGGGCGCCGGCGACGGTTTTGCCGTCGGAGTGATTAGCGCCTTGCTGGAAGGCAAGACGCTGACCCAGGCGGTTAACCGCGGCAATAAAATCGGCTCGCTGGCCATCCAGGTACAGGGCGATAGCGAAGGGCTGCCCACCCGCGAAGCGCTGGGCGAATAATCTTTTCACGCAAAACAGCCGTCCTGTACCCTACATACAGCGCGGCACAGCAGCGCCCGTCCCGGCGGGCGTATGTCACCTCATTAGCAGAGGCAAGCCTATGAACAGTTCAACGAATGCAGCAAAACGCTGGTGGTACATCATGCCTATCGTGTTTATCACGTATAGCCTGGCGTACCTCGACCGCGCCAACTTCAGCTTTGCATCGGCCGCGGGCATTACCGAAGATCTTGGTATTACCAAAGGCATCTCATCGTTGCTCGGCGCCCTTTTCTTCCTCGGTTATTTCTTTTTCCAGATCCCGGGAGCTATCTACGCCGAACGCCGCAGCGTGCGTAAGCTTATCTTTATCTGCCTGATCCTGTGGGGCGGCTGCGCCTCGCTGACCGGCGTGGTGCATAACATCCCGGCGCTGGCGGCCATCCGCTTTATCCTTGGCGTCGTAGAAGCGGCGGTGATGCCGGCAATGCTGATTTATATCAGCAACTGGTTTACTAAATCGGAACGCTCGCGCGCTAATACCTTCCTAATCCTCGGCAACCCGGTCACCGTGCTGTGGATGTCGGTGGTTTCCGGTTACCTGATCCAGGCGTTCGGCTGGCGTGAAATGTTCATTCTGGAAGGGATCCCGGCGGTCATTTGGGCTTTCTGCTGGTGGGTACTGGTGAAAGACAAACCGTCGCAGGTGAACTGGCTGGCGGAAAGCGAAAAAGCGGCGCTGCAGGAACAGCTGGAGCGTGAGCAGCAGGGCATTAAAGCGGTGCGTAACTATAGCGAGGCCTTCCGTTCACGCAACGTGGTGCTGCTGTGCATGCAGTATTTCGCCTGGAGTATTGGGGTGTACGGTTTCGTGCTGTGGCTGCCGTCGATCATCCGCAGCGGCGGAGAAAATATGGGTATGGTTGAGGTCGGCTGGCTCTCCTCGGTGCCGTATCTGGCGGCCACTATCGCCATGATCGTCGTCTCCTGGGCGTCAGATAAAATGCAGAACCGTAAACTGTTCGTCTGGCCGCTGCTGCTGATTGGCGGACTGGCGTTCATCGGCTCCTGGGCGGTCGGCGCTAACCATTTCTGGGCCTCTTATACCCTGCTGGTGATCGCCGGGGCGGCGATGTACGCGCCATATGGTCCCTTCTTCGCGATTATTCCGGAGATGCTGCCGCGTAACGTCGCTGGCGGCGCAATGGCGCTGATCAACAGCATGGGGGCGCTGGGCTCCTTCTTTGGCTCATGGTTCGTCGGCTACCTTAATGGCGCAACCGGCAGCCCATCCGCCTCGTACATTTTTATGGGTGTGGCGCTTTTCGCCTCGGTATGGCTTACTTTGATTGTTAAGCCTGCTAAGAATCAAAAACTTCCGCTTGGCGCTCATCACGCCTGAACGACTAACGCACCGGAGATTCGCATGAAGCCGTCTGTCATTCTCTATAAAACGCTTCCCGACGACCTATTACATCGTCTGGAGGAACACTTTTCCGTGACTCAGGTGAAAAACCTAAGCCCGGAAACCGTTTCACAGCACGCGGAGGCCTTCGCCGAAGCGGAGGGCTTGCTGGGGTCCAGTGAAAAGGTTGATGCCGCCCTGCTGGAGAAAATGCCGAAGCTGCGTGCGACCTCCACCGTTTCCGTCGGCTACGATAATTTCGACGTCGATGCGCTGAACGCACGTAAAGTGCTGCTGATGCATACGCCGACCGTCCTTACTGAGACCGTCGCCGATACGGTGATGGCGCTGGTGCTGAGCACCGCGCGTCGGGTAGTTGAGGTGGCTGAACGCGTGAAAGCAGGCGAATGGACCAAAAGCATCGGGCCGGACTGGTTCGGCTGCGATGTACACCATAAAACCTTGGGGATCGTCGGCATGGGCCGCATTGGCATGGCGCTGGCCCAGCGCGCCCACCACGGTTTCGGCATGCCGATTCTATATAACGCCCGCCGTCAACATCCGCAGGCGGAAGAGCGCTTTAACGCCCGCTACTGCGATCTCGATACCCTGTTACAGGAAGCGGATTTCGTCTGCCTGATCCTGCCGCTGAGCGAAGAGACTCATCATCTGTTTGGTCAAGCGCAGTTTGCCAAAATGAAATCTTCAGCCATCTTCATTAACGCCGGGCGCGGCCCGGTCGTTGACGAACAGGCGCTAATTGATGCGCTGCAGACCGGAGAGATCCACGCCGCGGGTCTGGATGTTTTCGAGCACGAACCGCTGGCGAAAGACTCGCCGCTGCTGACGTTGCCGAACGTGGTTGCGCTGCCGCACATCGGTTCCGCCACCTATGAGACCCGCTATAACATGGCGGCCTGCGCGGTGGATAACCTGATTGACGCGTTGAACGGTAAGGTCGAGAAGAACTGCGTGAACCCGCAGGTCAGGTAGGCAAGAAAAGCAGAAACCCGGCCGGCGGCGATGGCGCCGTCGGCCGGAAGAACAGCGGTGTAACGATTAACGCGTGGCGTTAACCGCCGCCGTCCAGGCCTGGTTAAAGGCCTGATGCTGGGCGGCCAGCGGAGAGATCAGCGCATTATACTGGCTCGCCTGCTGTGACGTCGGGAACTGAATACCGTTCGCCACGAAGCTCACCTGCGTCCCCTGCTGAGCGACAAAATCACCCACCTGAACCAGCTGCTGGGTAAATACCTGCGCGGCTGGGATCAGCGGCTGCAGCGCATTCGCCGGCGCGGTGACGACTTTATTAAACACCTGGTCATAAACCGGCTTCAGATCTTCGGCTTGCTTCAGCGCACCGTGCGCGGCATCCGCCTGCATTTTGGCGTTTTCCAACTGCTGGCTCAGCACGCCGAGTGCGCCGTTAGCCTGACGCAGCGGCTCGCGCTGAGTGGTGTAATCCTGGGCAACGCGAATCGCATTAACGCTGTCGACCACCGGGCGCAGACCCGCATCCATCGCCTGGCTGACCTGCTGTGAATAAGCGTAGATCACCGCATAATCGGAAACGAAGGGACCGAACTGTTTTTTCTGATCGGCCGTCAGCGTCGGCAGACGTTCGCCGCTACGCATCGCCGTATTCTGCAGGAAGTCGATGAACGCTTTACGCTGATCGCCTTCTTTATCAAAACACCCACTCAGGCTAACCACCATTAATATGGCCGCAACGGCCGCAAACCAGCGAGAGCAGGACTTTCCTGTCGCCATTTTTTTACTCCTTCAGCCAAAAAAAAGCGCAAACAGGCACACGCGTGCCAGACGCTGACAAGGATAGTCCAGGACGGCCTTGCAGGATACCCTTTCCTGATAATCTTACTCAGGAAAACGTCCTTTTTTACCTTTCCGCCGCCAGGCGAGCTCGCTGTTAAGTTCATCACATTTAACGCGATAACTTAAACCCAAAAATGAGTAATCAACTTTTTGAATTTATTAAAATTAATAAATCAGTCCATCACGTGATCCGGCAAAACGGACGATAATCGCACGCTTCCTGACCCTGGCGCATTGTCTGCAGCCAGGTTCGATGATTTGATAAATGAGCGATTAACGACGTTATGTTCGATTATCGCACAAACAACATCCATGACAGCGAGGGAGACTATACCTAAACCTCTGTCCCCCGCTCAGCCTGCCAGGAATGCCGTATGAAAAAAACAACCATCGATATTCAGGCTTTTATTAATGAACATCCTTTCACCAAGTACCAATGGATGATTCTCGCCTTATGTTTTATTACCGTCGCGATGGACGGATTCGATACCGCGATTATCGGCTTTATTGCCTCAGACCTGGTGCAGGAATGGGGCGTGGAAAAATCCGCGCTGGGCCCGGTCATGAGCGCCGCGCTGGTCGGCCTGGCCGTCGGCGCGCTAACCGCCGGGCCGCTGGCCGACCGTATTGGCCGCAAAAAAGTGCTGATTATGTCGATCCTGGTATTTGGCGGCTTCAGCCTGTTAACCGCCTTTGCCAGCAGCCTTAACCAGCTGACATTACTGCGTTTCCTTACCGGTCTGGGCTTAGGCGCGGCGATGCCGAATGCCGCCACGTTGATGAGCGAATATGCCCCGGAGCGCCGCCGCGCGCTGCTGGTCAACTTAATGTTTGTCGGCTTCCCCATGGGCTCATCGCTGGGCGGTTTTCTTTCAGCGTGGATGATCCCGCATTACGGCTGGCAGAGCGTACTGGTGCTCGGCGGCGTCATGCCGCTGCTGCTGGCCGTCGTGCTCATTTTCCTGCTGCCGGAATCCGCACGCTATATGGTCGTAAAGCAGCAGCCAGCCCAACGTATCGCCGCCATCCTGAAGCGCATCGCGCCGCTGCCGGAGGAAGTAGAATTCGAGCTGCGTGAAGCAGGACAGGTGAAAGAGAAATCGGCGATTGGGGTGATTTTCTCCCCGCGCTACGCCGTGGGCACCGTGATGCTGTGTCTAACCTATTTTATGGGGCTGCTGATTTTCTATCTGCTGACCAGTTGGCTGCCGCTGTTGATCCGTGAAACCGGCGCCTCAATGAGCCAGGCATCTATCATTACCGCGCTGTTCCCGCTCGGCGGCGGGATTGGCGTGCTGATCCTTGGCGCGCTAATGGACAAGATCAATCCCAACAAGGTAGTTGCCGTCGGCTGGCTGCTTACCGGCGTCTTCGTTTGTCTGGTCGGTTTCTCGACCAGCAGCCTGCTGCTGATGGGAGTAATGGTGTTTATCGCAGGCAGCATTATGAACGGCGCGCAATCGTCAATGCCGGCGCTGGCCGCGGGATTCTATCCAACACAGGGGCGCGCGACCGGCGTCGCCTGGATGCTCGGCATCGGCCGCTTCGGCGGGATCCTTGGGGCCTTTAGCGGCGCCTTCCTGATGCAGGCGCAACTGTCGTTCGAGACCATCTTCACCATGCTGGCGATCCCGGCATTTTTATCCGCCATCGCCCTGTTGGTGAAGTATAAAATCAGCCAGCGCCAGCCCGCCGTTACCCAACAGGATGGCAAGAATCTGCAGAAGGCGTGAACCGCAAAGAAGGAAAAACTACGTTTTTCCTTCTTTATCAGCAGGCTGAAAGCCAGCGCCTGCGCTGGCTTTATCCTTCCAGTCGCTATTGTTTACATAAATTTGCCCAACGCGATGGCGTCTTTAT
>CABUCP010000038.1 GCA_902490055.1 uncultured Klebsiella sp.
TCTTGCTATTGCTCTGGTAACGGCGTTTGCCGGAATGGGTGTTGCTCAGGCGGCTGATGTTACGGCTCAGGCTGTTGCTACCTGGTCTGCGACCGCGAAAAAAGACACTACCAGCAAACTGGTCGTCACCCCGCTTGGCAGCCTGGCTTTCCAGTATGCCGAAGGGATTAAAGGCTTTAACTCACAAAAAGGTCTGTTTGATGTTGCGGTTGAAGGCGATACCACCGCGACGGCTTTCAAACTGACTTCTCGTCTTATCACTAACACCCTGACCCAGCTGGATACCTCCGGTTCTACGCTGAACGTCGGTGTGGATTACAACGGCGTCGCGGTTGAGAAAAGCGCTGACACCATCATGATCGACACCGCTAACGGCGCCCTCGGCGGTAACCTCAGCGCGCTGTCCGCCGGCTACAACGTGGCGGGCCGTACCACTGCTCAGGATGGCTTCAACTTCTCCATCATCAGCGGCACCACCGATGGCACCACGGCTGTCACTGATTACAGCACGCTGCCGGAAGGGATCTGGAGCGGCGACGTCAGCGTACAGTTCGACGCGACCTGGACCAGCTAATACCGGGTAGTACCGGGCAGGGGGGAAACTCCCTGCTTTCTTCATGGACTGAACGCATATGAAAAAACACCTTCTGGCTCTTGGAATGCTGCTGGGGTTGGCTAACCCCGCGCTAGCGCTGGATGTTGGCGATATTTCTTCCTTTATGAACAGCGGCAGCAGTGCGCTGAGTAAAGAGATTAAAAATACCACCGACAGCGGCCGCTTAATCAACATTCATCTGGAACGCCTCTCATCACCGCTGGAAGGCGGCAAGGTGATCCCGATGGATAAACAGGATGAAGTCCTGCTGACTCCGGCCAGCTTACTGCTGCCCGCGCAGGCCAGCGAGGTGGTCCGCTTCTTCTATAAGGGCCCGGCGGATGACAAAGAACGTTACTACCGCATCGTCTGGTTCGATCAGGCGTTAAGCGATGCCCAGCGTAATGGATCCCAGCGCAGCGCCGTTGCTACGGCTTCCGCGCGTATCGGCACTATTTTGGTGGTGGCGCCGCGGCAGGCGAATTTCCGCTATCAGTTTGCGGGCGACACGCTCACTAATATCGGCAACGCCACCTTGCGCATTATCGCCTACGGTCCGTGCCTGAAAGTTGCCGACGGCAAAGAGTGCAAAGAGAACTACTACCTGATGCCGGGGAAATCGCGCCGCTTTACGCGCGTCAATATTGCCGACAAAAAAGGACGGGTCGCGCTTTGGCAGGGCGAGCAGTTTGTTCCCGTGAAATAGACATGTGTGCTGATGGACGAAGACTATGCCTCTACGACGGATCACCCCTGGACTGAATGCGCTGCTAGCTTCCGGTATGGTTATTTTGCTGGCGCCGTATAGCGACAGCTTCGCCGCCGAACGCGTGCAGCAAATCGGCGGCGTTATTATCCCGCAGGCCTTCAGTCAGGCGTTGCAGGACGGCATGAGTATTCCGCTTTATATTCACCTCGAAGGTAGCCGCGATAATCAGAACGATCAGCGCATTGGCGCAGCCTTTATCTGGCTCGACGGCAGCATATTGCGAGTGCGGCAGATAACCCTCGAAGAGAGCGATGATAACGCTCGCGTCGGCGATGCCACCCGTCAGCAGCTGACCCGATTGTCCAATGAAGCCTTCAACGAGGCGCTAAAGATCCCTTTAACCGATGCCGCCCAGCTGGAGCTTAGCCTGCGTCAGCTCCTGCTGCAGCTGGTCGTCAAGCGCGAGGCGTTGGGGACCGTTCTGCGTTCGCGCAGTGAAGATATCGGCCAGTCGAGCGTTAAGACCTTCAGTAACAACCTCACCTATAACCTGGGCCTCTACAACAACCAGATGCGCAGCGGCGGCAGCAATACCTCCAGCTATCTGTCATTAAATAGCGTCAGCGCGCTGCGCGAACACCACGTGGTGCTCGACGGTTCGCTGTACGGTATTGGCACCAGTCACCAGGATAACGAGCTGTATAAAGCGATGTACGAGCGCGACTTCGCCGGGCATCGCTTTGCCGGCGGCATGCTGGATACCTGGAACCTGCAATCGCTGGGGCCGATGACCGCGATTTCGGCAGGTAAAATCTACGGCGCGTCATGGGGCAACCAGGCCAGCTCGACGGTATTTGATAATAGCCAGTCGGCGACGCCGGTGGTGGCGTTCTTACCGGCAGCGGGTGAAGTCCATCTGACGCGCGACGGACGCCTGCTAAGCGTACAAAACTTCGCCATGGGCAACCATGAAGTCGACACCCGGGGGCTGCCTTACGGTATCTACGATGTGGACGTCGAAGTGATCGTTAACGGGCGAGTGGTCAGCAAACGCGTGCAGCGAGTGAACAAGTTGTTCAGCCGCGGGCGCGGCGCCGGCGCGCCGCTGGCGTGGCAAATATGGGGCGGCAGCTTCCATATGGACCGCTGGTCGGAAAGCGGAAGAAAAACGCTACCGGCGAAAGAGAGCTGGCTGGCGGGAGCCTCCGCCTCCGGCTCCGTAAGCACGCTCAGCTGGGCGGCGACCGGTTATGGCTATGATAACAACGCCGTCGGCGAAACCCGTATCACGTTGCCGCTCACCGAGGCGGTGAATATCAACCTGCAAAATATGCTCGCCAGCGACAGTTCCTGGAGCACTATCAGTAGCATCAGCGCCACCTTGCCCGGCGGTTTTAGTTCGCTGTGGGTCAACCAGGAGAAGACCAATATCGGCGATAAGCTGCGGCGCAGCGATGCCGACAACCGGGCGATTGGCGGTACGTTGAACCTCAATGCGCTGTGGTCAAAACTGGGCACTTTTAGCATCAGCTACAACGATGACCGCCGCTACAACAGCCATTATTACACGGCGGATTACTACCAGACGGTTTATAGCGGCGCATTTGGCTCGCTAGGCCTGCGCGCGGGCATCCAGCGCTATAACAACGGCGACAGCAGCGCCAACACCGGGAAATATGTCGCCCTTGATTTATCGCTGCCGCTCGGCAACTGGTTCAGCGCCGGGATGACCCACCAGAATGGCTACACCATGGCCAACATTTCGGCGCGTAAGCAGTTTGATGAGGGGGCGATTCGCACCGTCGGCGCCAATATTTCGCGGGCGATTTCCGGCGATACCGGCGATGACAAAACCTTAAGCGGCGGCGCCTACACGCAGTTCGAAACGCGCTATACCAACGGAACGCTGAACGTCAACAGTGGCGCTGATGGTTACGTCAACACCAACCTGACCGCCAGCGGCAGCGTCGGCTGGCAGGGGAAAAATATCGCCGCCAGCGGGCGCACCGACGGCAACGCCGGGGTGATTTTCAATACCGGGCTGGAAGATGACGGCAAGCTCAGCGCCAAGGTCAACGGACGCATCGTACAGCTGAGCGGCAAGCGTAACTACCTGCCGCTGTCGCCGTACAGTCGCTATGAAGTCGAACTGCAGAACAGTAAGAACTCGATCGACAGCTACGACATCGTCAGCGGGCGTAAAAGCCACCTGACGCTCTATCCCGGCAACGTTGCGGTGATTGAGCCGGAAGTGAAGCAGATGGTGACCGTGTCCGGGCGCATCCGCGCCGAGGATGGCACGCTGCTGGCCAATGCGCGCATTAATAACCATATCGGGCGCACCCGTACCGATGAGAAGGGCGAGTTTGTCATGGATGTCGATAAAAAATATCCCACCATCGATTTCAGCTACGGCGGAAATAAAACCTGCGAAGTGGCGCTGGAGCTCAGCCAGGCGCGCGGCGCGGTGTGGGTCGGGGATGTCGTATGCAGCGGTCTCTCGTCATGGGCGGTGGTACAGCAAACAGGAGAAGGTAATGAAAGCTAAGTGGCTGACAATATCCGTGGCCGTTATCGCCGCGCTGTCGATAACGCGGGGCTACGCCGCGGTAACGAAAACCACCTGGGGGGATGCGCCAGCGCGTGAATTCGTGTTCGTCGAAAACAACTCCGACGACAACTTTTTCGTTACCCCAGGCGGTGCGCTGGATCCGCGTATGACAGGGGCAAACCGTTGGACCGGCTTAAAATACAACGGTTCCGGTACTATCTACCAGCAAAGCCTGGGCTACATCGACAATGGTTACAACACCGGGCTTAACGCCAACTGGAAATTTGATATGTGGCTGGAAAACTCGCCGGTTTCCCACCCATTATTGGGGCTGCGCTGTATTAACTGGTATGGCGGTTGTGATATGGCGACCAGCCTGATTCAGCCGCAGACTACCGACGCCAGCGGTTTTTACGGCGCGACGGTAACCAGCGGCGGCGCGAAGTGGATGCACGGCATGATGTCCGACGCCTTCTATCAGTATCTTGAACAGATGCCGGTTGGCGGTAGCTTTACGATGACCATCAACGCCTGCCAGACTTCGGTAGCTTACGATGCGAGCAACGGCCAGCGCTGTAAGGATCAGGCGTCAGGCAACTGGTATGTTCGCAACGTGACCCACACCAAAGCGGCGAATCTTCGGCTTATCAACACCCACTCGCTAGCTGAAGTGTTTATTAACAGCGATGGCGTACCGACGCTGGGCGAAGGCAACGCCGACTGCCAGACGCAGACCATCGGTAGCCGCGCGGGTTTAAGCTGTAAAATGGTCAACTACAACCTGCAGACCAACGGCTTAAGTAATACCTCAATTCATATCTTCCCGGCGATTGCTAACTCCTCGCTGGCTTCGGCGGTGGGGGCTTATGACATGCAGTTTAGCCTCAACGGCAGCTCGTGGAAGCCGGTGAGCAATACGGCTTATTACTACACCTTCAACGAAATGAAGAGCTCGGACTCGGTGTATGTCTTTTTCTCAAGCAACTTCTTTAAACAGATGGTGGCGTTGGGGATAAGCGACATCAACACTAAGGATCTGTTTAACTTCCGTTTTCAAAATACCACCTCGCCGGAGTCGGGCTGGTATGAGTTTTCGACCTCTAATACCTTGATCATCAAGCCGCGTGATTTCAGCATCAGTATCATTTCCGATGAGTATACTTCGGCGCCGTCGCGCGAGGGGTATGTCGGTAGCGGCGAACCGGCGCTGGATTTTGGCTACATCGTTACCACCAGCGGCAAAACCGCCGCCGACGAAGTGCTGGTTAAAGTCAGCGGTCCATCGCAGGCCATCGGCGGGCGCTCTTATTGCCTGTTCAGCTCGGCGGACGGCACCGCGCAGGTGCCGTTCCCGGCATCGCTCTCTTTCATCACTAAAAGCGGGACGACCAAAACCTATGATGCCGGCTGTGACGATAGCTGGCGCGACATGACCGACGCGCTGTGGCTCACCACGCCGTGGACCGATATTTCCGGCGACGTCGGGCAAATGGATAAAACCACGGTGCGCTTCTCGATTGCGATGGACGATCCTATTTCGCTGCGCACCATTACCGATAACGGCTGGTTTGGCGAAGTCAGCGCTTCAGGAGAGATTCATGTCCAGGCGACGTGGCGTAACATTAATTAAGCTGGCGTTGATGAGCCTGTGGCTGCTGGCCGCGCCGCTGGCGCAGGCGATTTCCGTCGGTAATCTGACTTTTTCGCTGGCCTCCGACGCTGAGTTTGCCGCGAAGAGGGTGCTCAACAACAATAAAAGCGCACGGCTGTATCGGGTATCGGTCGTTGGCATCGATAGGCCCGGCGGCCATGAGGTTCGTACCCGTCCGGCGGACGGCGAGCTACTGTTTGCCCCGCGCCAGCTGACGCTGCAGGCGGGAGAGAGTGAATACTTTAAGTTCTATTACCACGGGCCGAAGGATAATCGCGAACGCTACTACCGGGTTTCATTTCGGGAAATTCCCACCCGCAACCTGGTGATGCGCGCCCCGGCGGGCGGGCAGATCAGCATGGAGCCGGTGGTGGTGATGGATACGATTCTGGTGGTTCGCCCGCGGCAGGTACAGTTTAAATGGGCCTTCGACAAAGCGGCGGGGACCGTCAGCAATACCGGCAATACCTGGTTTAAGCTGCTGATAAAACCGGGATGCGACACCACGGAAGAAGAGGGCGATGCCTGGTATTTACGCCCGGGCGATGTCGTTCGCCAGCCGTCGCTGCGTCAGGCTGGGAATCACTACATCGTTTATAACGATAAATTTATTAAAATCAGCAATGATTGCCCGGTGAAATAGCCGGGCAATCGCCTGAATTATTCCTCGTTCAGCAACTCACTCACCAGCGCGATATGGGTCTTAATGCCGACCGCCAGCGCATCTTCATCGATGCGAAAATGCGGATTGTGCACGTTCCACGTCGCGCCTTTTTGCGGGTTGCCGCAGCCGATAAACAGGAAGGTACCGGGGATTTTCTCCTGATAGGAGGAGAAATCTTCGCTGCCGAACAGCGCTTTATCCTGCAGCTGCAGCGTACCTGCCGGGAAGTGGCGGGCAATGGCTTCGCGAGCGATATGGTTGGTGGCGTCGTGGTTGTTGCCCACCGCATAGCCCTGCTGCCATTTGATTTCGTAGCTGGCGCCGTGGGCGGCGGTGATGCCGTCGATAATTCGCGCCATCAGCGGCGGTACCGCTTCGCGCACCTGCTGGCTATGGGTACGCAGCGTACCGGCCAGGCGCGCGCTGTCGGGAATCACGTTATAGCTATCGCCGGCCTGAAAAGTGGCGATAGTCAGCACCGGCGCGTTAGCTGGGTCGATATTACGCGCGACGATCTGCTGCAGCGCGCCCACCACTTCCGCGCCAATCGTTACCGGGTCGATACAGTGCTGCGGCATTGAACCGTGGCCGCCTTTGCCGCGAATGGTGATATCAAAGTTATCGCTGGAGGCGACGTACACTCCTTCTTTCAGCGTTATGACGCCGACCGGGCTGGTGGGGAAAACATGCAGGCCGAAAATATGTTCGACATCGTCAACCACGCCCAGCTCAACCAGCTCACGCGCGCCGCCCGGCGGTACTTCTTCCGCTGGCTGGAAGATGAATTTGATGCTGCCGTGTAGCTGTTCACGAAGCTGGCACAAGACTTTCGCCGCCCCCATTAACATCGCGGTATGCGCGTCGTGGCCGCAGGCGTGCATCACGCCGGGCTTCGTCGAGCAGAACGTCTCGCCGCTCTCTTCCTGTAGCGGCAGTGCATCGATATCGGCGCGCAGCGCCCACATCGGCCCCGGATGCGCGCCGCGCAGCACGGCGATCACGCTATTTTCCAGCGGTCGGCTTATCTCCAGGCCGCTAAACGGCGCCAGCTCTTGGGCGATGTAATCGGCGGTCGGCTTCTCGTTAAACGACAGATCCGGGTGGGCGTGGATATGGCGACGCCAGCGCAGCGCTTCCTCGGCGGCGGCGGAAATGAATTGTTCAGTGGCGTGATGCATCAGAGACTCCTTCAATCAATAGCGGGCTGGCTGACGATAATTTTACGCTTGATAAGCGGCAGTACCGCCAGCGCAGAGCAAACCATCGCCAGTGAAAGAAACAGGAAGGCGCTGGCGTAACCATGGGTTTTCTCCACCAGGTAGCCAATAACGATCGGTGAGACAAAGCCGCCGAGGGTACCGCCGGTATTAATCAGGCCGATGGCCGACCCCATCATGTTTTCCGGCAGGCGCTTCATCGGTAGGGTGAAGGCGGTGACGAAGGTCGACATCAGGAAAATTTCGCCGATAAACAGCAGCAGGCTGGCGGTCAGCGGCGTCTGGGCGCGGGAAATGGCGAAGATCGCCGCGGCGCTGATTAACGCGCTAATGGCAATCACCAGCGGCTCGCGGTTAAGAAAATATTTGCCGACCAGCCAGCCGGTACCGAGCGATGAGATCCAGATCCCCAAGCCGCCGGCGGCGACTACATAGCCGGAAGAGGCCAGCGACATCCCCATGCTCTGAACGAAGAACTTTGGCAGCCAGGCCATCAGGCCGTAGCTGGGAATATTGACGCAGAAAATAGCCAGAAATAGCAGGATCACCGTGGGGTTGCGCCACAGCCCGGCGCTGGCGGCTTGCTTCTTCGCCGTGATGGCCGCCGGCTGCTGACGCGGCACGCGCAGGGCGATCAATAAGGCGATGGCGCAGGCCATAATCCCCAATACGGTGAACGACAGATGCCAGCCGAGCAGCGCCAGGGCGTTAACAGCGATAATCGGCCCGATGGTCATCGCCAGCCCCGCCGACGACAGCAAAATCGACTGGGCAAAGGTGCGCTGCTCAAGGCTAAAATTGCCTACCACTGCTTTGGCGCAGGAGCAGGGATAGCCGGAGTGGCCGACGCCCGACAGAAAACGGAATAACAGTAGCAGGCCAAAACTCAATCCCAGCAGGCCGAAGCACAATGCGAATATGCCCAGCGCCGCCAGCGATAATACCAGCATGGTTTTGTAGCCGATACGATCGTTAAGCCAGCCTGCCGGTACCTGAAACAGCGAGTAGGCAAGGAAAAAGATGCCGGTAATGTAGCCCAGCTGTTCGGCATTGAGCCCGAACTCCTTTTCGATAGGTAGCAGCGCGAAGCCGGTGACGGTTTTGTCGATATAAACGACCACATAGCCGATAAACAGTAAGAAGATCATCTGAGACTGACTTTTCATTTTTTTCCGCCCGGTGTCTCATGGTTGCGTGTGTTGTGGTGGGGAGTTCCCAACGGCATCCTCAGGCTTTACCAACGCGGCGGGAAGATATAATTTTTCTATAGGTGATGCTTTTTTCTGATAGGGGTAAACGGTGAAATATCTTCCCAAACTGAGCCAACTGCAGGCGCTAAGGCAGGTGGCACGCAGCGGTAGCATCCGCTCGGCGGCGCGCGAGCTGGGGCAATCTCAGCCGGCGCTGAGCCGGACATTGCGTGAGCTGGAGCAAACCCTGGGGACACAACTTTTATTACGTAGCAAAGAGGGGATTGCTCTGACCGAAGCGGGCATCGCTTTTTTACAGCGCGCGGAGTGGGTGCTGGAGGAGCTGCGGCGCGCGGCAGATGAGGTCGAGCAGATTAACCACATCACTCACGGGCGGCTGACGATCGGCTTTTCCTCGTTGATTGCGCTAACGGTTTTTCCGCAGGTAGCCGAAGGGTTTAAGCAGGCGCTGCCACAGGTGCAGATGACGGTGAAAGAGGGGCAACTCTCGTCGCTGCTGCCGGGCATTCGCAGCGGAGAGATCGATCTGGCGATCGGCTCGATCGATCCGATGCATCCGCCGGAAGGCGTGATGCTGGAACCGCTGTTTACCGCGCCGTTCTGCGTGATAGCGCGCAGGGATCACCCGTTGGCGCAGGAAAGCGATCTGCTGGCGCTGCGTAAAGCCCGCTGGCTGCTGCCGGAATCGCCGATGGGTTACTACCAGCAGTTGCAAAATGAGTTAATCCACTTTTATCGCCAGGTATCGATTACCCCGCTGCGCACCGACTCGGTGATAGTCGGTTTGCAGATGGTACTGGAATCCGACTATCTGACCATTGTCGCGCGCGCCATGAGCCAGCCGCTGCAGCTGGGTGAAAAACTGGTTATGCTGCCGGTATCCACGCTACCGGCAGCGCAGTACTGCGCGGTGTGGTCGCAAAAATCGGCGCTGACCGCCAATGCCCGGCTGTTTCTCAATCGGCTGCGAAGCGCCTGTCAGCGCTACGCCTGGTAAAACGGCGGCCCGCCAGCAGACTCAGGGCGCAGCACAGCAAATAGTAAACCGCGCCGGTAAAGACGAATATCGCCAGCGGGTAGATTTGTACCCGGTTGTTGACCTGTCCGGCGACGGTGGTGAGCTCAGGCACGTTGACGATAAACGCCAGCGAGGTGTCTTTCAGCAGGCCGATAAAAATACCGACCAGCGACGGCTGTACGTTGCGCAGCGCCTGCGGCAGCAGGATTAAACGCAGTGTCTGCCCGGGGGCGAATCCCTGCGTCAGCGCCGCTTCATACTGGCCGCGCGGCAGTGCGCGCAGCCCCGCCAGCACCGAGTGCATCACCGAGGCGGCGGTGAACCACGCCAGCGCCAGCGTGACCGTCACCGCGCCCGGCAGATCGCCGCCGGTTAGCATAGGCAGCAGATACCAGAGCCAGAAAATCACGAAGATCAGCGGAATACCGCGAATAATTTCCGCCCACAGGAACAGCAGGCGCCGGACGACCCCGTCGTAGCGCCAGGCGACGCAGGCCAGCAGGATCCCCGCGGGCAACGCCAGCGCGGCGGCGCCGATAGCCATCAGCAAGGTCAGCGCCACGCCGCCGGGCTGGCCTTCCGCCAGCCGTCCCCACAGCAGGTAATCCAGATTGTCGGCGATCACCGCGAGGTTAGCGTTCATGTTGGGCGCTCCGAGGCTGACGATGTCCCGGAGCCAGGCGCGTCAGCGCCAGCCCCATTATGATACCCAGCGCCAGATACAGCGCGGTGCCGACGGCAAAGGCCTCCAGGGCATGGGCGTTATAGCTTTCGATTTGCCGTACCTGGTAGGTCAGTTCGGCAAAACCAATACCGCTGGCCAGCGACGAGAGTTTCATCAGGTTCAGGTACTGGCCGACGATCGGCTGCCAGGCGTTGGCCAGCCCCTGGGGCAGCAGAATAAAACGTAATTCACCCCACGGACTAAATCCCTGCGATAGCGCCGCTTCGCGCTGACCGCGACTCACCGCCCGCAGCCCGGAGGCAATTTCTTCCACCAGAAATGCCGAGGTGAACACGCCGAGCCCCCACATCGAGCAGAGAAATTCCGGCGTCAGCCACCAGACGTTGCCCGGTAGAATCGACCAGCTATGGGGGTCGTTGATAAAATCGCGCGCCGCCAGCGGCAGCAGGTTCCAGGCGGCGAAGTACCAGAACAGCAGTTGAACCAGCAACGGCGTATTGCGAAACAACGATACCCACATCGCCACCAGCCAGCGGCCCGGCCGTCCTCCGCCGAGGCGCAGGGCCAGCAGCAGCACCGCCAGCGCGGTGGCCAGCAGGATCCCGGCCACGCTGACCCAGACGGTGGTCAGAAAGCCGGAAATGATCCACTGCAGCGGCTGTCCGCTGAGTACGCCATGCCAGTCGAGAATTGGCATCACTCAACATTCTCCTGATGCAGCGGGTCGAGGACCTTCTGCAGAAAGCGGCGGGTACGCGCATGCTGCGGACGGGCGAAAAATTCCGCCGGCGGCGCGGTTTCGAGGATTTCGCCAGCGTCGATAAACACCACCCGATCGGCAATTTCGCGAGCAAACTGCATCTCGTGAGTCACCACCACCATGGTGATCCCGCTGTGAGCCAGGGCTTTCATCACCTGCAGCACTTCGCCGATCATCTCCGGATCCAGCGCCGAGGTCGGTTCATCAAACAGGATGATTTGCGGCGAGGAGGCAAGGGCGCGGGCGATGGCGACGCGCTGCTGCTGGCCGCCGGAAAGCTGAGCGGGCATCTGCCGCGCTTTATCCGTGAGACCGACCTGGGTGAGTAATTCCAACGCCCGCTTTTGGGCGGCATCGTGTTGCCAGCCGTGCACACGCTCCAGCGCGAGCGTAATATTCTCCTGCGCCGTCAGGTGGGCGTAGAGATTGAATTGCTGAAAAACGAAGCCGACCCGGCTGCGCAATTGGCGCAGCGCGCTGCCGGTCAGGCGGCGGGTCGGTTTGCCATCGATGAGGATCTCGCCGCCGCTTAATGATTCAAGCTGGTTGATCAGGCGGATCAGCGTTGATTTCCCCGATCCTGAGGGGCCGAGGATCGCTACCACTTCGCCGGGGTTGACCGTTAAATTAATCCCGTTGAGTACCCGATGCTCGCCGTAGCTTTTGACCACGTCGCGAAAGCTAATACTGGCCTGCCGCAGATGCGAGAAATCCGCGGCCGAAGCCGCGGAACGTGAAAATAGGGCGGAAAACATGAGGATTATTTCGCTTCTATGGTAAAGGCGCGCGGCTGCGGAGAGGTGGTACCAGGGCCAAACCAGGTATCGTAGATTTTCACCGCCTGGCCTGATTTTTCCAGCTTAACCAGTTCATCGTTCACCGCTTTCAGCAGCGCCGGTTCGCCTTTTTTCACGCCAACACCGATCTCTTCTTTACTCAGCAGGTCCGGCAGAATTTTAAAGTTGGCTTTATCCGGCGCGCCCGCCAGCAGCCCGG
Organism: uncultured Klebsiella sp.; assembly: GCA_902490055.1. Taxonomy (GTDB): domain Bacteria; phylum Pseudomonadota; class Gammaproteobacteria; order Enterobacterales; family Enterobacteriaceae; genus Klebsiella. Next base: position 12,058 of record CABUCP010000038.1, read on the forward strand.
CGAGAATGGTGCTGTCCTGGGTAATCGCCTGCACGTTACCATTTCGCAGAGCGGTCAACGCCAATGGAATATCGTCATAGGAGAGCACGCGTGACTGCGGGAAGCGCTGGTGCAGCGCCTGCTCGCCGGTGGTGCCTTTCACCGCGCCGATCCGCGCTTTGCTGTAGTCATCCTGCTTGTCCGGCGATTTGGCTGGGACGAGAAACTGCTGGCCGGTCACAAAATAGGGCGTCGAAAAATCAATCACCTGCGCGCGCTCCGGCGTAATAGTGATATCGGCGACGATCAGGTCGGCTTTACCGGACTGCAGCAGCGGAATACGGTTAGCCGGGTTAGTGGCCACCAGCTCCAGCTTTACGCCGAGTGATTTTGCCAACGCCTGAGCGAAATCAACGTCATAGCCTACCAGTTGATGGGTTTTCGCATCCACTGAACCGAAGGGCGGGTTAGCGTCGAAGGTGGCGACCTTCACAACACCTGCGGCTTTGATATCGGCTAACTGGTCGGCCTGAACCTGGGCGGTCAGCAGCAGCGCGCCCAGCGCAAAAGCGATTTTGGTATAAGTTTTATGCATCATCATTCCCCTGAATCCCTGTTTTGTTTTGTGTTTATCACGCTCCCACAAAAGCGCCTCGTCCGGCAAAGAAGAAAAAATTCTTATCTATAACCAAAAT
>CABUCP010000039.1 GCA_902490055.1 uncultured Klebsiella sp.
TTTATCGGCGTGCAGGAAACGCTGCATAAAGCTCTCCAGCGGCAAGGCGCAACCAAAGAGATACCCCTGAACGATATCGACACCCGCCCCTTGCAACCACTTGAACTGCTCCTCTCTTTCCACGCCCTCAGCGACAATCTGCAGATTCAGCCCGCGCGCCAGCTGAATAATCGCCGGTACCATACTGGTATCTTCCGGCAACATATCGATAAAGGCTTTGTCGATTTTCAGGATATCCACCGGCAGCGATTTCATATGTTGCAGCTGGCGCAACCCGGCATAACCCATGCCGAAATCATCAAGGGCAATGCGCGTACCGGACTCGCGCAGCGGCCGCAGCAGCGCGATCACCGCCTGCGGGTCGTCGAGCCGACGGCTTTCGGTCACCTCCAGCACCAGGGTGCCCGGCGCGATACGATAGCGGGCGATCAGCGCCTGCAGCTCCACGCCGCGATCGGGGTGCATCAGCTGTAGCAGCGAGACGTTTACCGACAGCGGTAGCATGATCCCCTGCTGCTGCCAGGCTGCCAGCTGACGGCAAGCTTCTTCCATCACCCAGTAGCCTACCGGCACCATCAGCCCGCAGCTTTCAATTCGCTCAATCAGGTCGGACGGCAGCGACCAGCTGCCATCGGCCTGCCGCTGACGCAGCAGCACCTCCGCACCGCAGATTTCCCCGCTGGCGGTATCGACCTGCGGCTGGAACCAGATAGCAAACTGCTGAGTATCCAGAGCGGTAAGGATGTCGTGCTCTTCCATTAACCGGCGCTGGGCTTTTTCCATCTGCTCCGGATCAAAGAACTCAATCTGATTTTTGCCTTTGCGGCGGGCGGTCACCGCCGCGGAGACCGCCCGGCGATAAAACTGTTCGGCGCTGAGCTCGCTGTTAAACATCGCGATGCCGATGCTGGCGTAAGGGCGCAACTGGATGCCATGCAGCGGCAATCGCTCATCGATAGAAGTAAGTACTCGCTTACTTAATGATACGGCTTCCCATGGCTCGCTAAGGCCGGGAGCGAAAATAGCGAAATCATAACCGCTGACCTGGGTTAGTACCGTATTGGCCGGTAGCACCGCTTTTAGTTTCTCAACCAGCGTCAATAACAGCATCTCGCGCTGGCTCTCTTTCAGCACGCCTGCTGCGTCCTGCAGGGTTTCACAGGCCACCACCAGCAGCGCCGAAGACTGCGGCCGGGCGGTAGTTTGTTCCAGCAGCGCCATCAAAAAGGCTTTATTAGGCAGCTCTGATACCGGGAAACGGGTCGACTGCAGCGAGAGTTCATCATGCTGACGCAGCAGCGATTGTTGATTGCGGTTGTAGCAGCGCACCAGCATGCCGATTTCGTCGTCCTGATGCAGCCGCGGCAGGCTCAGCTGATGCCCGAGGCGCTGCTGCTGCGGGATATCGTTAAGTTCGCGGGCAATCGCACGCAGCGGGCGGACAATCAGGCGATTGATACACCAGGTCAGCGCCACTGTTAAAATCAGCACCAAAAGGAAGTAAGCAGTCACTAACGTAGCAAGCGCGCTCATGACGAATTTATACATCCGATATGAGTCGGCCTGCAGCACCAGATAGGCCAGCGGCTGCGGATTGGCCGGACGTTCCAGCGAATAGATAGGAAGAGATATCTGCACCGGCAGTTCAAACATGCGGGTGATCATCACCGGCACCGGACGCTCGGGAATAAAACGCATCCGCAGCGCCTGAAATTGATTGGGCAGCACCACATCCGCCCGGCTGACGATGCCAGCAGGCTGAATGCGGCCAAGGATGGCTTCCGCTTCGGGAATGTCGGCTTTCAAAATAGCCGCCGACAGCGGTTCGCGAACGGAACGGGCGATACTCTCTAACTGCGTGGCCGTGGTAAAGCGACTCTGTTGCACAAAGTGAAACAGTAAAATAGAACAAAAGACCAGGACAAACGCCATGGACACGCTCGCGACCATCGCCATCTGTTTAATTGTAAGTGAACGGCTGACGCGCAACGGTGTTCTCCACTGAAACTGAACGCATACCCGGTGGGATCCATCAATACCGGGTATTTCAGGCTGATTATATACTCAAATTGTTCGTTTTCGCCCGCAAAACGGGGGCTTTCCGGAGACGAATAGCGAAGTGACGAGTATACGCGAAGAGCGCCGTGGAGTGGCGCCCTGTCATGTAAATCAGGCTAATCTGCTACCAATCCGCGTAGGGCACCAACGGCTGCGGCGGCATATCCATATCGCCCTGCCAACCGGAAGCGGAATAGCGCACGTACAGCAGCGCATGGCTCGGGGTGTAATCTTTCGCCTGCTGGATATCGATAGCCGCGCCGACAAACCAGTTGCCGGTTACCCGCCGCTCCACCAACGCCCGGGCGGTATAACCGAAGCCCTGGCTGCTGCTGCCCTCTTCTTTCTGCCGGCTGGCATCATAGCGATACTCCGATGGAATCAAATTCAGCAGCGGATAGCGCGCCTGAGTTTGCGTACGCGAATGCGACCACGAAACCGACCCGCCCAGCTCCCATGACCAGTTTTCGGTACGCTGACGCCAGGTGACCGGCACCGAGAAAGACACATATTCCTGCGGACTGTAGTAACCGCCCTGGCCGAGGGTGTAACCGCTGAGGTCTTTATCGTAGTGCCAGATCATATTGGTCAGGCCGACGGTCACCCGGCGATTATTTTCGTTGATGACCTTGTAGTAGTAGCCGGTCATCCAGCGTACGCGCCAGTTATCCTCGACGTTTTTGCCGGTCAATTGGTCAGCGCCCAGCGACGACCAGATCCCGTTGGCTTCGCCTTTGTCGTAGCTCAGGCTAATCCCGCCGCCGTCGGCGCGGACGCCGCCCCAGGTGGTGCCGGTGTGGCCGTCGTTGGGGTTATCTTTCTGCCCGCCGAAGGAGAGCAGCGAGCTGGAAATCGGCCGCCGATGCATGTTAACGGTATAGCCAACCGGGCCAGCATCGCTGCTGTAGCTAAGGCCGCCCACCACGTCGACGACATTGAAGCCCATCGGCGTGGTGCCGATATCGCCGCTCCAGGTGTCATTCTTCCAGCCGACCGCCACGCTGGCGCCGCCGTCGCTCTGGTTTTTGCTGCCGCCATAACAGCTAATCTCACCGCAAGTCCCCCAGCTCGGCGAATAGCCGCCGTCGCTGTCGGTAGAGAATGTCCCGGCGTTCATGTTGACCACATCGGTACGGAAAAACATCCGCCCGTCATACAGCGGCGCATCCACCTGCAGCATCGTGGTGTGCGCTTTCAGATCCGAATAACCGCCGGTACCGCTGGATCCCCAATAGTCATGTTCAAGCGTGACGTTAAGATCCTGCTGACGATAAAGATCGGCGGCGTCGCTGCGGATCCCCCGTTTTAGCCAGTCATCCTGGCTGTCGTTGCGGGTCAGGCGGGTAAAGGTATCGTTGTCCTGCGGGCGCGTGGCGGCGACGCCGGAGGCCACCATTGCATCTTTATAGCTTTCCAGCGCCTGCTGCGGCCGATCGCTTTGCGTCTGGAAGCGTGCCGCATCACGCAGAACCAGCGCGCTTTCCATCGATGGCGGCTGGCTTTTCGCCTGCGTCACAATGCGGTCGAATATTTTCTGCGCCCCGACGTTATCGCCAAGCCCGGACTGGGCCAGCGCCATTCGGCGCTGCATGTTGATCGACTCCGTCTCTGCGCCCTTCAGTTGGGCAACCTGCGCCCGGGCGGCATTTTTATCGCCCTCGGCGAGATAAACTTCCGCCAGGCCAAGCCGGGCATCGCCGTTATCGGCCTGCTGGCTTAGCACCCGGTTGTACTGTGCGATGGCGGCTTCGCTGTCGCCACGCTGCTGCGCCCAGTCCGCCAGCGTCAGATCGTAACGGACCGATTCCGGCTGCTGTTTAATTAAGGCGATGGCCTGCGCTTCCTGGCCGCTATCGCGGAGCTGGTTGGCCTGGCGCATCACTTTATCGCTTTGTAGTCGCGCATCCAGCTCGCGAATATTGTCGGTCCACTGACCGCGCGGCAGCGCATTGATTTGCGCCAGCGCCAAATCATCTTGATCGTTGCCCGACAGATAGAGGCCATAGGCATAAACACGGTCGGCATCGCCCGGTTTGCGGTTGACCATATTACGCATCAGCGTATCCGCTTGCGGCTGCTGACCGGCGCTGACCAGATCTTTCGCTAATCGGTAGGTTATCCACACGCTATCTGGATCCAGCGCCAGACGCCGTCGCTGCACCTCCGCGGCCTGCGCCCAGTTGCCCTGGCTTTCCAGCGCTTCGGCCTGTTTTTCCAGTCGTTCGTTGGTGATGCTGCGTTCAATGTCATCAATGCTGCGCCGCTGGCTGGCGGAGAGGCTGGCAATATAAGCGCTGGCTTTCTCCGGCGATTCGCTGCGGTAGAGATTCGCCAGCCCGCGCACCGCCAGACTATTGCCGCGATCCATCCGCAGCGCCTGCTGATAATAGCGCTCGGCGGCGGCGTCATCTTTGCGCGCCGCAGCGACATCGCCCAGCCCCAGCACCGCATAGCTGTCGGTGTTATCCACCCGCTGCGCCTGGCCGTATGCGCTTTGCGCCTGCGCCAGTTGGCCCGCTTTCAGCGCATTATCGCCCTGTTTGATCAACAGCCAGTAGCGATTGGTTTTCAGCAGGCTGTCCCACTTATCGCGGTTCGGGCTGTTCGGATCCATGGCGATCGCTTTATTTAACTGCGCCACCGCCCGCGCCCGATCGCCGCGCTGCGAATAGGCGGCGCCCAACGCGCCAACGGCATCGCTATCGCGGGCATCATCACGAACCGCCTGCTGCAGATCGGCCACCGCCTGCGCGGTATTACCGGATTTCACCGCCGCCAGCCCTTCGCTTCTGGCGCGGAAGGCCGGGTCCTGCAACTGTGTTTGCTGCTGAGCAAGCAGTACGCGGGCATCAGCCGCTGAGGAGCCGGCAGGAAACAGCAGTAGAAATCGCTGCAATGCCTGAACGCTACCGCTACTGACCGGCATACTTTTGATTTCGCCTAACCACATATCAGCGGCAGTAGCGCGGCCTGAGGCCGAGCGCGCCATCTGTTGCAGATAGGCAAAACCTTCCTGCGGCTTATCATCAGCAAACATCTGTTTCGCCAGCGAAGTTAACAGACTGACGTTATCCGGGGTGCTGGCGTTGAGCTTTTTCAGCTGGTTAACGCCTTCGCTATGTCGGGACGGAAGCCGCGCCACCAGCGTCCAGTATTCGATAGCCGCGTCGGTATCCGTCGGAACGCCGCCAAAAAGCGCTTCATAGGCGGCGATGGCTTCATCAACCTTTCCGGCAACGCCTAGCAGGCGTGCCTGCTGCAGCGCCTGGCGGCCGCTGCCGGTATTGATATTTATCTCATTGCGCGTCGCTTGTAGCGCCGACGATTCCGGGGCCAGCTTTGCCAGCAGATCGAGCTGCTTTTGCGCGCCGGCGGTATCGCCCTGGCGCAGCAGGTAGCGCGCCCGGGCGGCAAGATAATCCGGGTTATTCGGGTCGATCAGCTCAAGCCGATACAACGACTGGCGCACCAGGTCCTCACGGTTGCTCGCCTCCCCCAGCCGCACCTGTTCCAGCAGATGCTGCTGCGCAGGGGTATTCGCTGCCTGCGCCAGCGGCAGCAGGGCGAGACCTAAAGACAGCGTGATGAAGCTTAGTGAGAACTTGCGCATTCCTGGTTCCAGTCAGGTTGTAATTCGCCACCCGCGGCGAAACGAAAACGATGTTGATCCCAGCCCTGACCAAATAGCGTCAGCACCGCGCTGTAGTAGGCGTCAGCGTCGGGATAATGATCGGCGACGCGCTGGCGCTGAACCGCGCGAGCGTCGTCATTTTGCAAAAACGGCAGCAGCGAGGCTGAGAAGCCGACCGGGCCATCGCCGGTGGTTTTACCACTGGCGATATTGGTTTTTTCCGGCGGCAGCCCTTGTTTAATCGTCTGGGCTTCCATTGGTTTGAAACGCGCCAGCAGCCGCGCTTTCTGTTTATCGGCGTTATTGAGCATTCCTACCCACAGATAAACGCGAATGGCGTCATAGCTACCGATAATGGGTTTATCGGCTTTCAGCTGCCAGCCGCTGTCCTTCTCATAACGCACCCAGTCCGGCGAGAAGCCTTTTGGCGCGGTTTCGAGCAGCAGACGCAGGTTACTATCGCGGATCTTCGGCCACGGCGCGCCAAAGCGGGTGAAATAATTGGCGAGCTGCGGCGGCAGGTAGCTTGGGTTAAAGCGCCAGCCTTTATCATCGGCAAAGCCGACTTTCCCCGGCAACACCAGCGGCCCCAGCCCAGGAACGTTGGCAACTTCTTCAGCAGCTATCCGCGCCAGTAACGCTTTACCAACCTCAGCATAGTTGTCATTTTTCCATAGGCGTCCGGCTTCCAGCAGCGACCAGGCAATCCACAAATCGGAATCCGAGGCTGAATTGGTGTCGAGCACCGTCCATTCGTCATCGCTCTTTTTGCCCCACAGCCAGCCCGGCAGATGGGCGCGCAGATCGCCCTGCGCCAGATTGTTCTGCGTCCACTGGAATAACATCTCGAAGCTCTGGCGATCGTTGGCCGCCAGAGCGAAGAACAGCGCGTAGCTCTGTCCTTCGGAGGTGGTGATTTTGCGCGGATCGCTGGGGTCGATGACTCGCCCTTCAGCGCTGACGTACTCTTTTTTAAACTGCTCCCAGGCAGGCCACTGGCAGGCGGCGCTAACCTGCGCCGCCGCCAGCATCAATACCGAGAGAAGAACCCCACGCACCGCGTTCATCGGCAATTACTCATCATCAGGATCAAGACGGCGACGGCTGAGAATACGCAGCATCCGCCACAGCACCCACGCCAGCAGCACAATGCTGACAGCCGCCAGAATCGCCAACAGCACCGGATGGCTGGAGAGCGCGAACCAGATGCGCTCAAACCACGGCAGGTGGCCGACGTAATAGATATCGCCGACCCGCAGGCTGTTGACCCCGGATTCACGAATAACGGCGACCGAGCCAAACATCGCCGCCCGCTTGCCGCTATCGTTTAACGCGTTGGTGAGCAGTTCGTTACCGCGCTGGCTATCCGCCATCAGCGCCACGACGCTGCGTTGGTCATTGTACGGCGACTGGAAGCCAATAATGGCCGCCATCGGCCCGGAAGAGGTGATATCAGCGCGCGTATGCGGCGTACGGGCATCATCGTCCGGATAGATGCTGGCGAGGTCATAGTGGCGCATCGGCGTTTTCACCCAGCTTTTCGTCGCTTCAACCAGCAGGTTGATTTTCGTATCGTCCTTCAGCGACGGCGGAATGGCGCCGATCAGCATCAGGTCGACATCTTTGCCTTTAATCTGGTTACCGTCATCGGTCATCTGCATATTGATCGCCGCCAGACCGGTCTGCGCGCCGATGCCGCCGACCGTCTGCAGCAGCGACGAGACCTGGCCTGCGGTCGGCGCTTTCGGCACCACGATCAGCGTTTGTGAAAGGTCGGCCATCCGGGTATACGGGAAACCAGAGTTGGCGAAGACGCGCAGATCCGGCATCGCCATAAAGTGGTAATACTTCGAGAAGTCGATGGTTGAGTCATCGCCAATCACCACGTGGTTCTGTACCGGCTGGAAGGTAATACAGTTATCGATACTGCCGCCGGGCATTGGGTTCATGTACTGGAAGTTGAAGCGCAGCTGGTTCATTGCGCCAAGGCGCAGCGCCGGAATAGTCACTTCATTTTTGCCATCCAGCAGCCCTTGCAGCACCGGCAGGCGCAGAATCAGCTTATTCACATCCTGCGAGCTGTTAAGGCTGAATGACTGCAGGAATTGATCGTTGAGGCTGATATCCATCCGCGAGCTGTCTTTGATTGGCGGCATGGTGTAGCGATACTTCAGGTCCATATCGATGCCGTTGGCGCGCAGCAGATACAGATCCGGCGGCAGGTTCAGAGCCACGTTAATCGCATCCGGCACCAGACCGCTGGACTGCAGCTGCTGCTCATAGGTTTTCAGCTCGCCGAAGGTTACCGGGCGATCGGTTCGCACCCAGTTTGGCGCATCGTAAGGCTGGCGCGCTTTTAGCTCTTTCACGCCGTCTACCACGACGCTATCGCCACGGAACAGGATATTGCCCTGGGCAATGCCCTTCGCTGCCAATAGCAGGTCTTTATCATCGCGGCCAAAGACCACCAGCAGTTTTACGTACGGGTTGTTCGGGTGGTTGACCATTTCGATGGTCGGCGCTTTCACCGGCGGATGATCGCGCAGGAAGTCAGGGCGCTTATCGTTGGTGGCGAAGATAATCGCATTACGTTCCGGCAACTCATTGAAGTAGACCGGGAAATTCTGCCCGCGCCAGCCCGCTTTGCTACCGAACCAGGACGCGACAATCGCCGCCGCCTGCTGCTGCTCAACGTCCGGGGCGGAAGCGAAGACCATCGGCAGCGTCAGTTGACGGTTATCGCGAGAGTCGAAGAACGGCACCGGGAAATGGGACAGATCGTTACGCACCTGTAGCGACTGGTAGGTTAAATCCAGATAGCTCTCGCGGCCAATGTCCAGCCACAGCGTACTGCTGGCCGGGTTTTCACAGACATCGCGATAGTGACCGACAAACTCCAGCCTCACGCGGTTAAAATCGGTGATATACAGCGGATCGACGGGGATCTGCGCGCTGACCTTTTTGCCCAGTTGCTCTTTAGTGACCGGCAGTACGCCCATCAGTTCGTCATTAAGATAGACCTTCAACTGCGACTGTACCGGCAGCAACGATGGCGACGGCGTGTACTCGAGGTTGAGCAGCGCTTTAGCCACCACTTCATCGCTGCGCATACCGAATTCAACGGCGCCATCCGGGTGCGAGCCGCGCAGCACCATGCTGCCAGGCGGCGGCGCGATTTTGGCGAAGGTCAATTTTACATCGCGGGTCGGAATATTGTCCGCCACCACTACCGGCGCCGCCGGGTCGACAACGGTCGCCGTTGGCTGGCCGTCGGCAATCGTCGGCAGCGGCTGGGCCGTATCGCCTCCCGTCGCTGCAGGAGCCGGGGCCACGGCGGCATTCGGCGTCGTCGCCGGAGCAGAATAAGATGCGAAGGGGTACCAGCTGCTCATTCCCACCGCCACTGCACAAATCAAGGAAAGTTTTCTTTTCATCGCATTATCATCATTGTTGAGCCATTGCCGGTTCTGCCGAGAGTACCGCCGCGGCGCGTTCGGGACGGCGCGGTAAAAACGATACAATCCAGGACACCAGCGAGGTGAGCGAGCGGAAAATAACCTTCACCGACGGCGGCGAGAACTCCGCCAGGTGACGATATCCACGGAACCCCAGCTTGAGGATATCCAGCAGGCTTTCCATCGGCTTATCTTCCGGGAAGCTATCCTGCCAAAGCGCCCACGTATCAGCGCGGGCAAACGTACATTGCACAAAATCAATATGTTGCTGGTTGGTTAACGGTAGCAGCTGCAGGCCGACTTCGCTGCCGTTCACCCGCGCCACCCGTACCGGGAAAACGTATTCTTGCTGCCCGCGTTTCAGCAGCAGATTGACGTTTTGCCCTTCCAGCACCTGGGCTTCACCGTGGATTTTGATCCCCAGCCCGCCGTCGGAGTAGTCGTGAACGGTACAAGAGAACAGGTGCCCATCCGGGCGGGCAATCGCCGCCGGCATCGACATTTCCACGCGGTGCGAACGCCGTACCTGCTTGCTCTCCACCGACACCGCTACGGCGCCGCCGAGAATGATTAGGTTATAAAACACCCAAATGATGCTCACCCAGACGGTCAAAATTTCGTTTTCCGGCCCATACATAAAACGCCAGATACCGACTGCCACGCCCACCAGGTTCAGCAGGACGAGATAGATATAGGGCCGGGAGATGACCCAGTCGACATACTCATCCTTCACCAGTCCCCCTTTGGCGGTGACGTTGAATTTGCCTTTGTGCGGGTTAATCAGCGCAACGAAAGTCGGCGGCGCGATATACCAGGCCAGCACCGTTTCGTAGATTTCGCTCCAGAAGGAGTGACGATACTTACCCTGAATCTTCGAGTTCGTCAGGCTGGCGTGGATCATGTGCGGTAATACGAACAGGGCGATCATCAGCGCCGGCGCATAGATGATATAGGCGTGAAGCAGCAGGAATGCCAGCGGCGCAGTGAGGAAGATCAGCCGCGGGATACCGGACAAAAAGTGCAGCATCGCGTTAACGTAGCAGATGCGTTGCGCCAGCTTCAGTCCTTTACCAAACAGCGGGTTATCGAGGCGGAAAATCTGCACCATCCCGCGCGCCCAGCGAATACGCTGGCCGATATGCGCCGAGAGGCTTTCCGTCGCCAGCCCCGCCGCCTGCGGAATGCGCATATAAGCGGAGGTATGGCCGCGACGGTGCAGGCGTAGCGAAGTATGGGCATCTTCGGTGACCGTCTCCACGGCGATACCGCCGATTTCGTCGAGCGGGCCGCGGCGAATGACCGCACAGGAGCCGCAAAAGAAGGTGGCATCCCACATATCGTTGCCGTCCTGCACCAGGCCGTAAAATAAGGTGCCCTCGTTTGGCGTTTTACGGAAACGGCCCAGATTGCGTTCGAACGGATCCGGTGAGAAGAAGTGGTGCGGCGTCTGCATCATCGCCAGCTTTTTGTCCTTGAGGAACCAGCCCATGGTCATCTGCAGGAACGAGCGGGTCGGCACGTGGTCGCAGTCAAAAATGGAGACGAATTCCCCTTTGGCATACTTCAGCGCGTTATTGATGTTACCGGCCTTGGCGTGTTCATGACTGGTCCGCGCAATGTAATGCACGCCGACATCTTTGGCGAACTGGCGGAATTCTTCGCGCCCGCCGTCATCAAGGATCCAGATATTGAGCTTATCCTTCGGCCAGTCGATACCCTGCGAAGCGTAAATGGTGTTTTTCACCACGTTGAGATCTTCGTTGTAGGTTGGGACGAAAATGTCTACCGTCGGCCACTCGTTCATATCTTTCGGCAGCGGCACCGGCTGGCGATTCAGCGGCCACACCACCTGGAAATAACCCAGTACCAGCACAATCCAGGCATAAGTTTCAGCAAACAGTAGGATCAGCCCGCACACCAGACTCACCGGGTCATTCCAGTTGAGAGTCGAGGTATAGCGCCACCAGATGTAACGGCAGGAGACGGTGAGCGACAGGACAATCAGCATCAGGGCGGAGAAGCGCCCCGGAATGCGGCGGACCAGCAGCGCGACGCCCCACAACAGCAGCAGGAAGATAAATTGCGACAGCGGATTAAACGGCTGGGTAATGCACAAAAGCGCCAGCACCAGCGAGAGGACGGTGATCGTACCGAGCACCAGCCGGCGCAGTTTCGGATGCAGGTGCTCCAGTTCTTTTTGTTTATCCAGATGGCTGGTACGGGTGTTGACCTTCTCGGGCAATTTTTCCATCCACTGCGCATATCGCCCGTGAACCCCTTCCAGCGCCGCCAGCGAGCGCCAGTTAATTTTTTTATCCGCTTCAGGTACGCGGGTTGCCAGCAGCCACAGGGACTGCAGCAGGTAGCGCAGCGGATCCAGCGGGCGTGGGCGATGCGGGTTGATATGCGGAAAATAGTCGCCGTGGTGTTCGCGTATCGCCTGCCAGCGCGGCGTTTCCAGCGGCATAAACGCCCACGCCAGCGCCACCCACAGGCAGCCGAGAAAAGCCGCGAGTATCGATGCGCCGTGCTGACGATAATCGCGATAGCGTTCGCTCAGGCGCTCGCCCACCGGCGGCGCCAGCAGCAGCGTGCTCAGGCGAATCATGCCGTCACCCTGCTGGTATAATGCAGCAGACACCAGTTGGCGAGCGTCAGTATCTCTTCCGCCGCCAATGAATCCTGGCGATATTCGCCAAGCGGCTGTTTCGCCGCCAGACACTCCGCCATCGCTTCATCGCGGTGGATAGTTACCGGCAGAATGCGCCGCTGGCTTTCCAGCCACAGCTGGTAGAGATCCTCCTGCAACTGGCTACCGACGCGCAGGTCGTTAATCAAAATATCGGCGTTTGCAGGCAGAGCCTGCTGATGCAGACGAATATGGCTATTGCCGTCGGGGTGTACTATCTGCAGCGAGCGATCGCAGATGCTCAGCAGCTCGCGGGTCAGCGGCGAATAACCTTCCGGCAGGTCAATCAGCAGCCAGCGGTGTGTGCCCTGCCGATCGAGCTGTTTGATCTGCGCGGTGATAGATTCCAGCGTCGGGCTGAGTTTATCAACGTGTTCGCGCTCACCGGGGCTCAGGCGGCCAAATGGCAGCAGACCGATATTCGCGGTATAGCGTAGCCCGGCATCGCGCCAGTCGCGGCCGTCAATCATCGCGCGCGCCCACCCGTCCCGATGCTCGAAATCAACGTTGAAAAAAAAGCGCAGCATATTGTCCGGACTGGCATCGACCACCAGCACGGTTTCGCCAAGCTGCTGTAGCGCCCAGGCCAGTGCGGCGGTAATCGACGTCGTGCCTACGCCGCCGCGTATGCCTTGTAACCCCAGAATCGCCATCGACGGCTTCCTTACTTTTTCTCTGCTAGTTCGGCCAACAGCGGCCAGCGTTTCAACGCCGCAGCAAGCTGTTCGCGTCGGGAAATGTCGTGGTAATCAATATCAGGCAGGGAAAATGCCCGGCTTAATGCCAGGAAATCATTTTGAAAGGTATATCCCAATGTTGCATCGCTGGGTACCGCAGAGTCTTTTTCCGGCATTTCTCTGTCCATTCGAAAAACACATTATA
>CABUCP010000040.1 GCA_902490055.1 uncultured Klebsiella sp.
TGCTTCGAACGAAACGGTGTGTGATCCGATTCTAATATCCATACATAGTGAAAAAATAACGCCAATAAATTAATTTTTATGAGGGTTTCGTGTCGATTCGCCGTTGAAATTACGCATCAGCAAACCATACTCCAGCGCCATATCTTCCGGCAGCGGCAGCCAGACGATATAACCATCTCCTGGCGCGACCGGCATGGCTTCGCCTTTAGCGTTTTCCATGTGTTCGAGCGTGAAGTTCACGTTGCCCTGCGGGGTCATCAGCTCCAGGCTGTCGCCGACGGAGAACTTATTTTTCACCGCCACCGCAGCCAGGTTGCCGTTACGCTCGCCGGTAAATTCGCCAACGAACTGCTGGCGCTCAGAGACGGAGTAGCCGTTTTCGTAGTTCTGGTAGTCGTCATGGGTGTGGCGACGCAGAAAGCCTTCGGTGTAGCCGCGGTGCGCGAGGTTTTCCAGAGTATCCAGCAGGGTGGTGTCAAACGGTTTGCCTGCGGCGGCGTCGTCAATGGCCTTGCGGTACACCTGCGCGGTACGGGCACAGTAGTAATGTGATTTAGTGCGGCCTTCGATTTTCAACGAGTGAACGCCCATTTGGGTCAGGCGTTCGACGTGGGCGATGGCGCGCAGATCTTTAGAATTCATGATGTAGGTGCCGTGCTCGTCTTCGAAGGCGGTCATGTATTCGCCCGGACGTTTGGCTTCCTCAAGCATAAATACCTGGTCGGTAGGCGCACCGATGCCGAGAGTCGGTTCAACGTTCTGCACCGGGATAGGCTCGTGCTTGTGCACGATATTGCCGACGTCATCTTCTTTGCCTTCCTGGACGTTGTATTCCCAGCGGCAGGCGTTGGTGCAGGTACCCTGGTTAGGGTCGCGTTTGTTGATATAGCCGGAGAGCAGGCAGCGGCCGGAATACGCCATGCACAACGCGCCATGGACGAAAATCTCGATTTCCATCTCCGGCACCTGGCTGCGAATTTCGGCGATTTCATCCAGCGACAGCTCGCGGGAGAGGATCACGCGGGTTAGCCCCATTTGCTGCCAGAATTTGACCGTCGCCCAGTTAACGGCGTTGGCCTGTACCGACAGGTGAATGTCCATATTCGGGAAATTTTCCCGCACCAGCATGATTAAACCGGGATCGGACATGATCAGCGCGTCCGGGCCCATTTCCACCACCGGTTTGAGATCGCGAATGAAGGTTTTCAGCTTGGCGTTATGCGGCGCAATGTTGACCACCACGTAGAATTTTTTCCCCAGCTGGTGGGCCTCATTAATGCCGAGCTGCAGGTTCTCGTGGTTGAATTCATTATTACGTACGCGCAAGGAGTAACGCGGCTGGCCGGCATAAACGGCGTCGGCACCATAAGCGAAAGCGTAACGCATATTTTTCAGCGTTCCCGCCGGGGAAAGGAGTTCCGGTTTAAACATGATTTTCTCGTTCTGATGACAGGTCAGATTCGCCGCACCAGGTACGGCGATTCGGGGGAGTGTCCCCACATTAAGGGCGGGCATTGTAGCGCCGTGGAAAGAGGGAGTAAACCTTTGCGCCTCTCGGCTTTGAGAGGCGCGGGGATCAGGCCATGCGACAGGCGTCGGCTTCCCAACGATAGCCTACGCCGTAGACGGCGCGAATGAACGATTGATCGGCGTCCAGCGATTCGAGCTTACGGCGCAGGTTTTTAATATGGCTGTCGATAGTGCGGTCTGTCACCACGCGGTAATCATCGTACAGATGGTTTAACAACTGCTCGCGAGAGAAGACCTTGCCCGGCTCCTGCGATAGCGTTTTTAATAAGCGGAATTCGGCAGGGGTGAGATCCAGCAGCTTGTCGCGCCATGAAGCCTGAAACCGGCTTTCGTCGACGATCAGCGGGCTTTGCGCATCTAATGCCTGCAGGTCGCGCTGCGGCTTGCAGCGGCGCAGGATCGTTTTCACGCGGGCAACCACTTCGCGCGGGCTGTACGGTTTGCAGATGTAGTCATCGGCGCCGATTTCCAGCCCCAGCAGGCGATCGATCTCCTCGATTTTGGCGGTGACCATCACGATCGGCACATCGGAAAAACGGCGGATCTCGCGGCACAGGGTTAGACCATCGGTGCCCGGCAGCATTAAATCCAGCAGGATTAAATGCGGCGGCGTCTGACGGACGTAGGGCAGTACCTGATCGCCATGCGAAATCAACGTCGGCGCGTAGCTCGCGGCCTGTAAATAGTCGATCAACAACTGACCCAGCTTGGGTTCATCTTCCACGATTAAAATGCGTGGCGTGTTTTCATCAATCGGTAATTCGGTCATACGTCCCTCGATAAATCCTGTTCCAGAGGTAACTCTACTTTAATGCTAACCCCGCCAAAAGGCGAATGGCCGGCGTTCAGGCTGCCGCCGTGGGCCGCCACAATATTCATACAGATAGCCAGGCCGAGGCCGGATCCGCCGCTGGCGCGGTTGCGTGATCCCTCGGTGCGGTAAAAACGTTCGCACAGTCGCGCCAGCTGTTCGTCGGTAACGCCGGGGCCGCTATCGGCGAAATCGAGCGTCAGCATACGGCCGTTTTGCCTGGCGCTGATTTGCAGGCGACCGCCGCTGTCGGTATAGCGCAGGCTGTTTTCCAGCAGGTTGTTGAAGAGCTGCATCAGGCGATCGCGATCGCCGAAGATAATGGCGTTATCCGGCAATGAGACGCCGATAGTTAGCCCGCGGCTGGCGAAACGTTCGCGGAACGCTCCGGCGGCAACCTCCAGCAGCGCAATCAAATCCACCGATTCTTTCTGGTAGGCTAATGCGCCTTCATCGGACATCGACAGCTGATGTAGGTCGTCCACTAGCTTGGTCAGCGTGCCGACTTCCGCCTGCAGAGAAGTAATCGAGTCCGGCGTGAATTTACGTACTCCGTCCTGAATGGCTTCCAGCTCGCCGCGTAATACCGCCAGCGGCGTACGCAGCTCATGCGAGATATCGGCCATCAGATCGCGACGCATCTGCTGGTTACGCTCAAGCGTACTGGCAAGCTGGTTAAAGTCCTGCGCCAGGCGGCCAAGCTCATCACCGCCGGTCACCGTGACGCGGGTGGAGAAATCGCCCGCCGCCAGCTTGTGGGTGCCTTCCACCAACCGTTTGACCGGCGCCAGCAGACCACGGGCCAGCGGGAAGGTAGCCAGCGCGGCGAGGATCGTCGCGAGAGCGACAATCAACCAACTGGTGCGTTTTTGTTGCCGGTCGAAATTGATGTCGGTGTTGCGGGTTAAGCGCTCGACCGGCGAAGCGATGACCGCGCCAACCGAGGCGCCGTCGACGACAATTTCACGGCGGGTGCCGTCTTGCGGTACCGGCGTCCGCGGGCCGACCAGCACGCGGCCTTTTTGATCGACAACCCAAAACTGGGTACGCCAGCCGTGCGGCGGCATATCTGGCGCTGGTCCGGGGCCGGGGCCCGGTGCAGGTCCTGGCCCCGGATCGCCATGTGGGCCAGGACCCATACCTGGCCCGCCCGGCGGACGTTCGTCGTTATCGCGTTCGAAGGTGCGCAGCAGTTGGAAGATAAAACGATCGTTGTTGCGTAAAAACTTCCAGTTGCCGTGCAGGGCGTATTGTTCGCTTAGCGCATCGCCAAGCATGGTGAGCCGCTGTTCGTTGCCGCGTTTAATGTAGTCGATAAACCCGCGTTCAAAGCTGATGCGCACCGCCCAGTGCATGCTGATCAGCAGCACGATGCAGGTGGCGAAAATAGCGAGGAATAGCTTGCCGGTGATACCCGGGCGCCAAAATTTCACGATTCACTCCTTTTGCGTCGGCGGATGACGGTATTGCCGCCGACGTCGTTCGGTACGCGGGAAAAGATAAGCGCCGGAATGGCGATAATTACCGCCATGCTCAGATAGGTGTAGAGGAATACCTGATGGACGGCTGACGCATCGGCGCTGAGATGCTGCTGGCCGTACATGCCGAGCAACAGCCCGGCGATGGTCACGCCGATACTCATGGAGAGTTGCATGACCATCGAGAGCAGGCTATTGCCGCTGCTTGCCAGATCGTCAGGCAGGTCTTTCAACGTTAGGGTATTCATGGAGGAAAAACGACTGGAGTTAATCATTCCCTGCAGGAACAATACCACCGGCAGCAGCCAGTACCAGCCGGCCAGCGCGACTGCCATAAACAGCAGGCTGATCAGCGCTAAGCCGAGAGTCGCAAATACCAGCACGCGGCGGTAGCCGAAGCGGTTAACCACCTGTACCACGATACGTTTCATCCCCATACTGCCCAGCACCATCGGGATCATCATTAGCCCGGCGTGGAACGGCGAGAAGCCAAGACCAATCTGCAAAAAGACCGGGGTCATAAACGGCAACATGCCGCTGCCGATACGCCCGGCGAAGCTGCCGCTAAGGCCGAGCGAGAAGGTTTTATTGCCAAACAGATTCAGGCTGAATAAGGCGTTGGCATTACCGCGGGCGTGCCACAAATAGAGGCCAATCGCCATCAGGCCACCGGCGACCAGTACGGCCAGCAGTAGCGGCGAAATGCCAAGCCCTTTGTTGCCGTCGAGCGCCAGGGTCAGCGTCGCCATTCCCGCCGCCAGCAGAATAAAACCGAGAATATCAAAGCGTCGGGTTTGCAAGGTGTAGTTCGGCATCAGGCACAGGGTGGCGATAGCGCCGATAATGCCAACCGGGATATTAATTAAAAAGATCCAGTGCCAGGAGGCGTACTCTACCAGTACACCGCCGAGCGCCGGGCCGAGCAGTGGGCCTACCTGACCGGGCAGGGTAACGAACGTCATCGCCGCCATATACTGATCGCGGGGGACAATTTTCATTA
Organism: uncultured Klebsiella sp.; assembly: GCA_902490055.1. GTDB lineage: Bacteria > Pseudomonadota > Gammaproteobacteria > Enterobacterales > Enterobacteriaceae > Klebsiella. Next base: position 4,820 of record CABUCP010000040.1, read on the forward strand.
CCGTCAGCCGGCCGACCGGGACCATCATCGCGCCGCCGACCCCTTGCAAGACGCGGGACATCACCAGTTGATCGAGGGTGGCTGCCTGAGCGCAGAACAGCGAACCGACGGTAAACAACACGATGGCGCTAAAAAAGATATTGCGCACGCCGACGCGATCCGCCAGCCAGCCGCTGGCCGGCAGCATCACCGCCACCGTAAGTACATAGGAGACCACCACCATATGCATATGCAGCGGACTCTCCCCGAGGCTTTTGGCCATCGAGGGGAGGGCGGTGTTGACGATAGTGGTATCCAGCGACTGCATAAAGAAGCCGAAGGCCACAATCCATAATTGCCAGCGTACGCTGGACGGCAGATCTGTCATGTTATTCGCTTACCGGTTGAGGAGTCTTTCGCGAAAAACGCAACCGCAGACGGTCAAAGAACAAATAAACCACCGGGGTGGTGTACAGCGTCAGCAACTGGCTCACTACCAGGCCGCCGACGATGGTGATCCCCAGCGGCTGACGCAGCTCTGAACCATCGCCGCCCGACAGCACCAGCGGCAACGCGCCGAATAGCGCCGCCAGGGTGGTCATCATGATCGGGCGAAAACGCAGCAGGCAGGCCTGGAAAATGGCTTCTTCCGGCGCCAGATTGCCGTTACGCTGCGCTTCGAGGGCGAAATCGACCATCATGATGGCGTTTTTCTTCACGATGCCAATTAATAGCATGATCCCTATCAGGGCGATTAGGCTGAATGGGGCACCGAACAGTTCCAGCGCCAGCAGCGCGCCCACCCCCGCGGACGGCAGGGTTGAGAGGATGGTCAACGGATGAACGTAGCTTTCGTAGAGGATCCCCAGCACGATATAGACCGTGGCGATGGCGGCGAGGATCAGGATCACCTGCGAGTTCATGGTCTGCTGGAACACCTGCGCGGTGCCGGCAAAGGATCCGCGCACGCTCGACGGCACGCCGAGCTGAGTCATTGCCCGGTCGATCGCGTCGCTGGCTTCCGACAGCGACTTGCCGGTCGGCAAGTTGAAGGAGATCGTCGAGGCCGCCGACAGCCCCTGATGATTGACCGACAGCGGCGCGTTCGCCGGTTGCCATTTAGCGAAATAGGACAACGGGATCGGTTTGCCATCCTTATTAATTACAAACATTTGATCCAGCGCGCTAACATCCTGGGTATAAACCGGGTCGACCTCCATCACCACTTTATATTGGTTGAGCGGCTGATAGATGGTGGAGATTTGCCGCTGGCCGAAGGCGTTGTTCAGCAGATTGTTGGCGTCCTGCACGCTGATGCCGAGGCGCGACATCGTATCGCGGTCGTATACCAGATCCATCTCCGCGCCGTTATCCTGTTGATCGGAGTTAACGTCCGCCAGCTCAGGTAGCGCCGCCAGCGCCTTGCGGATCTTCGGCTCCCATTCGCGTAGCGCCGCCAGATCGTCTGATAACAGAGTGTACTGATAGCTGGCGTTGGACTGACGTCCACCGACGCGAATATCCTGCACCGCCATCAGAAACAGGTTGGCGCCGGGCTCTTTCGCCAGTTTTTTCCGCAGTCGGTCGATGATTTGCTGCGCCGTTTCATGGCGCTGGTCGCGGGATTTCAGAGTGATAAACATCATGCCGCTGTTCACCCGCGAACCGCCGGTAAAGCCGGTCACGTTATCGACTGCAGGATCCTCGCGAATAATCTTCATAAAGTCCTGCAGCTTACCGCGCATCGCCTGGAAGGAGATGCTCTGGTCGGCCTGAATGCCGCCCATCAGTACCCCGGTATCCTGTTCAGGGAAGAAGGTTTTCGGGATCGCGATATATAGCCAGACGCTGAGCGCCATGGTAGCGAGCAGTACCAGACCGGTCAGGCGGCTATGCTTCAGCACCCATTTTAACGATTTGCCGTAACCGCCTTGAATGGCGACCAGCAGGCGGCCAAAACCGCGGTTGCGCGTGGGCTCATTGGGCTTGCCGCTTTTCAGCAGCCAGCCGCACATCATTGGGGTAAGGGTCAGAGAAACGGCCAGCGAAATGCCGATCGCCACCGACAGCGTGACGGCGAATTCGCGCAGCAATCGGCCGGGTAAACCGCCCATCAGCAGCAGCGGTAAGAACACCGCTACCAGGGACAGGCTCATTGACAGCACGGTAAAGCCCACTTCGCGGCTGCCTTGTAACGCCGCTTGCAGCGGCTTCATCCCGGCCTCAAGATGGCGGGAAATGTTCTCCAGCACGACGATCGCGTCATCGACCACGAAGCCGGTCGCGATGGTCAACGCCATCAATGACAGATTGTTCAGGCTGAAGCCGCATAAATACATGGCGGCGAAGGTACCGATTAACGACACCGGTACCGCGACCGCCGGGATCAGCGTTGCGCGCCCGGAACGCAGGAACAAGAACACCACCAGAATCACCAGCGCTACCGAAATCACCAGCGTTTGTTCGACCTCTTCCAGCGACGCGCGGATGGTGGGTGAACGGTCCTGGGCGATTTGCAAATCGATCGCCGCCGGGATAGTGCGCTGCAGCTCAGGCAGGCGGGCGCGGATGCTGTCGACCGTCTGGATGATGTTGGCTTCCGGCAGTTTACGGATCATCAACAGAATGGCCGGTTTGGCGTTGGTCATCCCGGCGTTACGCACATCCTGTACTGAATCCGTTACTTTCGCCACATCACCAAGGCGCACCGCCGCGCCGTTATTGTAGTGGACGATCACCGGCAGATATTCAGCCGCGGTTTTCAGTTCGTCGTTGGTTTGTACCTGCCAGCGGTGGGTGTTGTCCTCCAGCGCCCCCTGCGGGCGACGCACGTTAGCATCATCGATGGCGCTGCGCACGGCGTCCAGCGAGACGCCCTGGTTAAACAGCGCCTGCGGGTTGAGATCGACGCGCACCGCCGGCAGCGAACTCCCGCCGACGTCAACATCGCCGACGCCGTCAATTTGCGAGATAGTCTGCGCCAGCTGGGTCGAGGCGAAATCGTACAACTCGCCCTGCGAATAGGTATCCGAGGTTAACGTTAGGATCATGATCGGCGCATCGGACGGGTTAGCTTTGCGATACGTGGGGCGGCTGGGCATCCCGCTCGGCAGCAGGCTTTGCGCGGCGTTAATCGCCGCCTGCACGTCGCGCGCGGCGCCGTTAATGTCGCGATCGAAATTAAACTCCATGATGATGCGAGTGCTGCCGAGCGAGCTCGACGAGGTCATTTCATTGACCCCGGCAATGCGGCCCAGTGAGCGCTCCAACGGCGTCGCGACCGATGAGGCCATGGTTTCCGGCGAGGCGCCGGGCAGCGAGGCGCTAATCATGATCACCGGGAAATCCACCTGCGGCAGCGGCGCGACCGGCAGCAGGCGGAACCCGAGGATCCCGCACAGGGTGATCGCCAGCGAGATAAGGATCGTCGCCACCGGGCGGTAAATGAAGAGAGCGAAAAACTTCACTTATGCCTCCTCTTCGCGATGCGGGAAGCGGCTCTTCATATACAGCGACAAGCGATCGAACAGCAGATAAATCACCGGTGTGGTAAATAGCGTCAGTACCTGGCTAAGCATCAGACCACCGACCATACCAATACCCAGAGGACGACGTAGCTCGGCGCCGACGCCGGTACTGAGCATCAATGGCAGCGCGCCGAGCAAGGCGGCGAGGGTAGTCATCAGAATCGGGCGGAAGCGCAGCAGGCAGGCCTGATAAATGGCTTCTCGCGGCGGCATCCCCTGCTCGCGCTCGGCGGCGAGGGCAAAGTCGATCATCATGATGGCGTTTTTCTTGACGATACCGATAAGCAGGATGATGCCGATAATCGCAATCACATCCAGCTCGCTACCGGCCAGCCACAGGGCCAGCAGCGCCCCGACGCCTGCGGTGGGCAGGGTAGAGAGAATCGTGATGGGATGAATGAAGCTTTCATACAGCACCCCAAGGACGATGTACATGGCGACCACCGCGGCAACGACCAGCCAGACGGTGCTACCGAGCGCCGACTGGAAGGCGAGCGAACTGCCCTGGAACTGGGTGCGAATATCGCTTGGGAAATCCAGCGACTGCTCGGCTGACAAAATCGCCTCGACCGCTTCACCGAGCGAATAGTTGCCTGGTACGTTGAAGGAAATTGTCGTCACCGGGAACTGATCGAGGTGGTTAACCGACAGCGGGGTGAATCGCTGCTCGACGCTGGCGATAGACTTCAACGGCACAATGCCGCCGTCGCTGCTGGTGAGGCGAATATTATCCAGCGCCGCCAGCCCCGGAGTCGCCTGGGTGTCATGCTCCAGCACCACGCGGTACTGATTCGCCTGGGTATAAATTGTCGAGATTAAACGCTGGCCAAAGGCGTTATACAGGGCGTTATCAACATCGGCCATCGAGATGCCCAAGCGGCTGGCGCTGTCGCGATCGACATTGATATAAGCCGCAAGCCCTTTATCCTGCCAGTCGCTGCTGACGTCGGAAAGCTGCGGTAAGGATTGCAGGCGCGACATCAGTTGCGGCACCCAGTTGCTCAATGCATCAAGCGAGTTAGCCTGCAGAGTGAACTGATACTGGGTCCGGCTGACGGTGGTATCGATGGTCAGATCCTGAGTCGGCTGCAGGTAGAGCTCAATTCCCGGCACGCTCACCACCGAATGCTGCAGACGGCTAATGACCGTTTGCACGCGATCGTCGCGTTCATCCAGCGGTTTAAGGTTAATCTGTAGACGCGCGCTGTTCAGCGCCGGGTTGGTACCATCTACGCCGACGAACGAGGTCAGGCTTTCTACCGCCGGATCGTTAAGAATCAGCTCGGATACCTGCTGTTGACGCTGCGCCATACTGGCGAATGATACCGACTGCGGCGCCTGTAAGGTGCCCTGAATGATGCCGTTATCCTGGATCGGGAAGAAGCCTTTCGGGATAAAGACCCACAGCAGAATCGACAGCGCAAGGGTGCTCAGTGCCACGCTCAGAGTTAGCCACGGGTGATTCAGCACCCGGCTAAGCCAGCGGCCATAAACGGCAATAACCCGCTCGAAGAAACGTTCACTGGCCCGCGAGAAGCGGTTTTGTTTGCGCAGCGATTCGTGGCTTAGCATGCGTGCGCACATCATCGGCGTCAGGGTTAGCGAGACGACCGCGGAAATCAGTATCGCCACGGCCAGCGTGATGGCGAATTCGCGGAACAGGCGGCCAACGATATCGCCCATAAACAGCAGCGGGATCAGCACGGCGATCAGCGAGAAGGTTAATGAGATAATGGTAAAGCCGATTTCACCCGCTCCCTTCAGCGCGGCGGCGAGCGGTTTTTCACCTTTTTCGATATAGCGGGAGATATTTTCAATGACCACGATGGCGTCATCGACGACGAAACCGGTAGCGATGGTCAGCGCCATCAGCGTCAGGTTGTTAATCGAAAAATCAAGGAACACCATTACGGCGAAGGTGCCGACCAGCGATAGCGGCACGGCGACGCCGGGAATAATCGTTGCCGGTACGTTGCGCAGGAACAGGTAGATGATCATCACCACCAGCGCGATGGCGAGCAGTAATTCGAACTGAGTATCGCTGACCGAGGCGCGGATATTGGTGGTACGGTCTGACAGTACCTGCACTTTCACCGATTTAGGCAGGCTTTCGGTAAGCTGCGGCAACATCTGGCGGATGCTGTCGGCGGTGGCGATGATGTTAGCGCCGGGCTGGCGTTGGACGTTCATCACTATCGCCCGCTGCTTATTGGCCCATGCCCCCAGCCAGGCGTTCTCGGCGCCCTGTTCGATAGTAGCGACATCGCCAAGGCGGATCGGCGCGCCGTTCTGATAGGCGATAATCAGGCGGCGATAATCTTCCGCTGACTGCATCTGATCGTTGGCGGATAGCGTCACCGCACGGGCCGGGCCGTCGAGACTGCCCTTCGCCGAGTTCACGTTGGCGCTGGTAATCGCGGTACGTACGGTTTCACTGGTTAACCCCAGCGCGGCAATCGCCTGGGCATTAAGCTTGACGCGAACGGCAGGGCGCTGGCCACCGGCCAGAGTCACCAGACCGACGCCGGAAACCTGGGATATTTTCTGCGCCACGCGGGTTTCCACCATATCCTCAACCTGGGTCATCGGCATCGCGCTGGAGGTGACGGCCAGGGTCATGATTGGCGGGTCTGCCGGGTTTACTTTACTGTAAACTGGCGGGTTGGGTAAATCCGATGGCAGCAGGTTAGTGGCGGCATTGATAGCGGCCTGCACTTCCTGCTCGGCGACATCCAGCGCCAGCGTAAGCTGGAACTGTAGGGTGATAACTGATGCACCGCCCGAACTTTGCGACGACATCTGTTTGAGGCCGGACATTTGGCCAAACTGGCGCTCCAGCGGCGCGGTAATCGAAGACGTCACCACATCCGGGCTGGCGCCGGGATAGAGCGTCACCACCTGAATAGTCGGGTAGTCAACTTCCGGCAGGGCGGAGACCGGCAGGAAGCGATAGCCGATGATCCCGGCCAGCAGGATAGCAACCATCAGCAGCGTCGTCGCCACCGGGCGCATGATAAACAGCCGGGAGGGGCCGCCCGTGCTGCTAGGGGGTAGCACTTGCATCAGGAATGCGCTCCGTTTTTACCACTCTGGCCGGCGGCAGGCTGTTCCTGCGCGGCGCTGTGAGCTTCAACGACTTCGACCTTAGCGCCTTCCGTCAGGCGATCGATACCATCGGTCACCACGCGGTCGCCTGCCGATAGCCCGGCGTTAATCACCACTTTTTGGCTGTCCTGAATACCCGGCGTCACCGTATGTTTGCTGACTGTATTCTCACTGTTCAGCACCCACACGAAGTGGCCTTCGTTACCCATTTGTAACGCGGCGGTTGGGATAACCACGGCATCCTGCTCGGTGTCCACCAGCATTCTGGCGTTAACGAACTGATTCGGGAATAGCGCATCATCAAGGTTATTAAAGCGCGCTTTCAGCTTGATAGTGCCGGTCGTGGCATCAATTTGGTTATCGAGGCTCAGCAGGGAGCCCGCGCTGATTTTCTGCTTGTTGGTACGTTCCCAGGCTTCAACGGCCAGCGTTTTTCCAGCCTTCTGCGCCTGCACCACGGTAGCGATATCGCTTTCCGGCAGGGTGAATACCAGATCGATAGGGTGAGTTTGCGTCAACACCACGATACCTGTGGTGTCGCCGCTGGAAATTTGGTTACCGATATCGACCTGTTTTAAGCCTACGCGGCCATCTATCGGCGCGGTGATGCGGGTCCAGTCCAGCTGCAGCTGCGCGCTGGCTACTGCCGCTTGATCGGCTTTAACGGTACCGGCGGACTCGACCACCAGCGACTGTTGGGTGTCCAGCTCCTGACGGGAGATCAGATTGGTTTTCACCAGTTGCTGATAACGGGCGAGATCGCGGCGCGCGTTAGCGAGCGTGGCGTTATCTTTCGCGAGCTGCCCCTGAGCCTGCGCCAGAGCGACCTTAAACTGGCTGGGATCGATTTGCGCCAGCAGATCGCCTGCTTTCACCTGTTGGCCTTCCTGGAAATGAATACTCAGCAGCTGGCCGTCAACCCGGCTGCGCACGGTAACCGTATTGGCGGCAGTAACGGTACCCAAACCGGTGAGATAACGAGGTACGGACTCGCTGGTGGCGGTGGCGGCTTGAACCGGAGCCAGCGTCGCCCCAAAACGCCCGTGACGAGCGCCGCCGGGCGCTTTTGCTCCTTGCTGGCTTGCGCCGGGAATACCTGAAGTTTGCCCGCTGTCGCGATCGTGCCAGACCCAATACGCGGCGCCCGCCACGATAACCACCGCCAGTGCCGTTCCCCAGCGTAGTTTGTTATTGCCTTTCATTATTTTG
>CABUCP010000041.1 GCA_902490055.1 uncultured Klebsiella sp.
AATTTCACTCGCTGCATTATCCGGCACTATCTCGGCTTCAGCCTGGTCCGCGGAGTCCGCTACCGTGGCTTTTTTAATGCCCGATCAGGCCTCCACCCGCTATGAGCAGCATGACTTCCCCGGTTTTAAGGCGGAAATGAGCAAGCTGTGCGCGGACTGTAAGGTTATCTATCAGAACGCCAACGCCAATGCGTCCCTGCAGCAGCAGCAGTTCAACTCGGTGATCACCCAGGGCGCGAAAGTGATCGTGCTGGATCCGGTTGATTCTTCCGCCGCCGCTGCGCTGGTCGAAAACGCCCAGGCGCAGGGGGTTAAAGTCATCGCCTATGACCGCCCGGTGCCCAATAAACCGGCCGACTTTTACGTTTCGTTTGATAACGAAGGCATTGGTTACGCCATCGCGAAATCGCTTACCGATCACCTGAAAGCGAGCGGCGTACCGCAGGACGCCGGGGTGCTGCAGATTAACGGCTCGCCGACCGATGCCGCCGCCGGTCTGATCCGCGATGGGATCCACCGTGGACTGAAAGAATCCGGCTATAAAACGCTGGCCGAATTCGACACGCCGGAGTGGGCGCCGCCGAAAGCGCAGGAGTGGACCGCCGGACAGGTTACCCGCTTCGGCGATAAAATTAAGGGCGTGGTTGCAGCCAACGACGGTACCGGCGGCGGCGCGATTGCCGCCTTCAAAGCCGCAGGCGTTCAGCCGCTGCCCCCGGTCACCGGCAACGATGCCACCATCGCCGCGCTGCAGCTGATCATCGCCGGCGACCAGTACAACACCATCTCCAAACCATCGGAAATCGTCGCCGCCGCGGCGGCTAAAGTGGCGGTTGATTTTATTCAGGGCAAAAAACCGCAGGCCAGCACCACGCTCTACAACACCCCTTCACAGCTGTTTACCCCGGAAGTGGTGACCGCCAAAAACATCAAAGCGGAAATTTTCGATAAGAAGATCCAGACCTGGGATCAGGTTTGTACCGGTGAGTACGCCGCCGCCTGCGAGAAGTTAGGCATCAGCAAATAACGTTGTGACCCTGCGCCCGCCGCGGCGGGCGTAATTCAGCCATGATTGAGGTCGTTTTGTATGCCGCATGAACAACATAACTCCCCCGCCGCCGGGCAGCCAATACTGCAACTGCGCAACGTCTCTAAACATTTTGGCGCGGTCTCGGCGCTGACCGATATCGAACTAGAGGTACACGCCGGTGAAGTGGTCGCGCTGGTCGGCGACAACGGCGCGGGCAAATCGACGTTGGTTAAAATCCTCGCCGGAGTCCACCAGCCGACCTCCGGCACCATCGAGTTCGACGGCAAACCGGTCACCCTCGACAGCCCCGGTAAAGCGCTGGAATACGGCATCGCGACGGTGTTTCAGGACTTGGCGCTCTGTGAAAACCTCGATGTGGTGGCAAACCTGTTTCTGGGCCATGAGATTTCACCGCTCCAGCTCGATGAAGTCGCGATGGAAGTCAAAGCCTGGACGCTGCTACAGGAGCTGGCGGCGCGTATTCCTTCAGTACGCGAACCGGTAGCATCGCTTTCCGGCGGCCAGCGGCAGACCGTCGCCATCGCCCGCTCGCTGCTGCTCAATCCTAAAATCATCATGCTTGATGAGCCAACGGCGGCGCTGGGCGTCGCACAGACCGCGGAAGTACTCAACCTGATTGAGCGCGTCCGCGCGCGCGGACTCGGCGTCATTATTATTAGCCATAACATGGAAGACGTTCGCGCCGTCGCCGATCGGATCGTGGTGCTGCGCCTCGGACGTAACAAAGGGATCTTCACTCCTGATGCCTCCAACCAGGATCTGGTGGCCGCTATTACCGGCGCAACGGAAAATGCCGTCTCGCGCCGGGTTGAACGTAAATCACAGCCAAGCACTTCTGGAGCGATGTAATTTTATGAACAGCAAGACAGCACCCCACACCGCGCTGGATCGCAGCGATGAACGCGTTCGTCACGACGAGGGCCTGTTTGGCGCGCTGCGTGCGCAGATCACCCGCATCAAAACCGGCGATCTTGGCACCGCGCCGGTGATCGCCGGGCTTATCGTGATTTCCCTGGTCTTTACCTTTCTCAACCCGGTGTATATCGCGCCGAATAACCTGGTGAACCTGCTGTTTGACTGCGCGACCGTTGGTTTTATCTCGCTTGGTATCGTCTGCGTGTTGATGCTCGGCGAGATAGACCTGTCGGTCGGCTCAATGAGCGGCCTGGCGTCAGCGATCGTCGGCGTGCTGTGGGTCAACGCCGGCTGGCCGCTGGCGGGCGCCATCGCCGTGGCACTGGTCTGCGGCGTGGCCGTCGGGCTGGTCTACGCGCTGCTGTATAACCGCGTCGGCATGCCGAGCTTCGTCGCCACCCTCGCCGGCTTGCTGGCGCTGCTGGGGATGCAGCTGTATATCCTCGGGCCAAGCGGCAGTATCAACCTGCCCTATACCTCGCCGCTGGTTCGCTTTGGCCAACTGCTGGTAATGCCCGGCTGGTTCTCGCACCTGATGGCGTTGCTGCCGGGGCTGGCGATCCTCGTCTTTGGTCTGAAAAAGCGTTCACGCCGCCTGGCGGCCAATCTTTCCGCTGAAGGGGTGAGTTCGCTGCTGACGCGCGCCATCGCGCTAACCCTTATCTTCGAAGCCGCGGTGTTCTATCTCAATCAGGGACGCGGTATTCCATGGATTTTCGGTCTGTTCGTCGCCTGCGTCATGATCCTCAACTATGCGCTGAAGCGGACCAAATGGGGACGTTCAATGTTTGCCGTCGGCGGCAACCGTGAAGCGGCGCGCCGTTCGGGGATTAACGTGCGGGCGATTTACGTCAGCGCCTTCGTGCTCTGCACGACGTTCGCCACCTTTGGCGGTATTCTCGCCGCATCCCGACTGGCTTCCGCCAGCCAGCAGGCCGGCACCGGCGACGTCAACCTGAACGCCATCGCCGCGGCGGTTATCGGCGGCACCAGCCTGTTCGGCGGCCGCGGCAGCGCCTGGTCCGCGCTGTTGGGGATCATCGTGATTCAGTCGATTTCAAATGGGCTAACGCTGTTAAACCTGCCATCATCGCTGCGCTATATCATTACCGGCGCGGTGCTGGCGATTGCGGTGATTATCGATTCTCTGGCCCGTCGTTCACGCGTGTCGCACGGCCGTGCCTGAGTAAGGAAATGCGCGGCCCAAAGGGATTCGGGCCGCGGAATGGGGATTACTTCAAAGAGCCGACCAGCGCTTTGCGACTCTCTTCTAACGAGACCACCCGGCCGCAAACATCTTTGCCGAACTGCTGGAAATCAGCTTCCTGGTTTTTCCACTCGTCCTGGATAGCCGTTTGCAGGCCGCCGAGGCTGCCGAGAATGCCCTGCAGCGGATTACCGCCTCCTTTGAGCACCGCTTTCGCGCCCATCTCGTTAATGCTGTCCTGCAGAATACCGCCCATCGCCTGATTCACCAACTGCTGGCCATCGGCGCGAACCTGGTCGATAGCTTTATAGTGGAAGGTCAGGCCGTCGCTGCGGCGTTCGATAATGCGATTCATCTGTTCCTTCAGCTGCGCGTCCAGCTTGGTCAGGCGGCTATGCATACTGCTGCTGGCACCTACCTGTTCGGTGATGATTTTATCCAGCGCCTTGCGGCCCTTTTCGACACGCGAGCGCGCGCCGTCGTCAATCCACGGCAGGCTGCTGCGCAGGCCGGCCTGATAATCCTGCGCCTGTTCGCGCTGCGCGGCGTTCAGAGCATAGGCTTTACCGTTGTAGGTCAGGTTGCCATCCGGTTTAATCACCAAATCGCCATTTTCACCTTTTACCTGCACCTGCTGCGGGCTGAGGATCACATCGTCACGCGGCGTGACGCTACACTGGTAGTCCGCATGAGCAGACAAAGCGGTGACGGAAAGCGCCACCGCCAGCAGCGTTTTGCGCATCATTTTACTCCCTTAAGACAAATCGGGCCGGCAATTGCCGGCCCTTGTCAAACTTAGTCCCACCAGACGTCAAAAAGTTCGCTGGTACGCACATCCGCTAATTTACGATCTTCCAGCCACTTGCGTACGATGGCCTGGTGCTCTTCGGTACATTTACCGATTTCCTGCATGCAGATGAGCCCTTCCCAGGCGAGATAGCCGCTGCCGTCGAAGGCCAGCTTGTTTGGCTCGATCACCTCTTCGATCAGATCGTTAACCGTCTGGTCGATCTGCTCTTCGCTGGTCCCTTCCGGGAAACGCCAGGCGACGGAGAAACCTAATTCCTGAAACTCATCGATATGCATTTTTTTACGCAGACGACGGCTACGATTCTTGGCCATTATTTCACCCTCTCGAACATTAAGTCCCATACGCCGTGGCCAAGACGATGGCCACGTTGTTCAAATTTGGTTACCGGGCGCGATTCCGGGCGCGGTACGTAATCGTTGTTTTCCGACAGATTACGATAGCCTTCCAGCGAAGACATCACTTCCAGCATATGCTCAGCATAGGCTTCCCAGTCGGTCGCCATATGGAAGACGCCGCCCAGCTTCAGTTTGCTTTTAACCAGCTCAGCGAAAGGCGCCTGTACGATACGACGTTTATTATGACGCGCTTTATGCCATGGGTCAGGGAAAAACAGCTGTACCATATTCAGCGCGTTATCCGGGATCATGGTGTGCAGCACTTCTACCGCATCGTGACACATTACGCGCAGATTTTGTACGCCTTCTTCTTCCGCAGACGCCAGGCACGCGCCGACGCCCGGCGAGTGCACCTCAATACCGAGGAAGTTCTGTTCCGGTTTAGCTTTTGCCATCGCCACCAGCGAGGCGCCCATGCCGAAACCAATTTCTAAGGTGACCGGCGCTTCGCGGCCAAACAGGGCGGCGAAATCAAGCGGCGCATCGTTGAATTCAACGCCCATCACCGGCCAAATGTTATCCAGCGCATGCTGCTGCCCTTTCGTCAGGCGGCCCTGGCGACGGACGAAGCTACGAATACGGCGCAGCGGGCGGCCGTTTTCATCGAATTCCGGAGAGATGACGTCGTTTTTCATAAAAGTTAAGTCTGCTTGTGAATGTGTTCGGAAAACGGGCATTATCCAAAGTTACCCGGCGGATGCAAGGGTTTACAGCCACTCGCCCTTGTGCTGCAATCTGCCACCCTGTAATCGCGATCCCGGAGCCGTAGCTTTGACTTTTCTCGCCGCGCAATTTTCAGCCCAGGTCCTGGACTGGTACGACAAATACGGGCGTAAAACCCTGCCCTGGCAAATCGCCAAGACGCCCTACAAAGTATGGCTCTCCGAAGTGATGTTGCAACAAACCCAGGTGACCACGGTTATCCCCTATTTTGAACGCTTTATGGCGCGTTTCCCAACGGTTGTTGATCTCGCCAACGCGCCGCTGGATGAAGTGCTGCATTTGTGGACCGGTCTCGGCTACTACGCGCGCGCGCGCAATCTACATAAAGCCGCGCAGCAGGTCGCCGCCCAGCACGGCGGCGAGTTCCCGCAAACCTTTGAGCAAGTGGCCGCGCTACCCGGCGTTGGGCGCTCGACGGCGGGGGCGATTTTATCGCTTTCGCTCGGTCAGCATTATCCGATTCTCGACGGTAACGTGAAGCGCGTGCTCGCCCGCTGCTATGCTGTCAGCGGTTGGCCGGGGAAAAAAGAGGTCGAAAAACGGCTGTGGGAAATAAGCGAAGAGGTGACGCCGGCGCAGGGCGTAGAACGCTTCAACCAGGCGATGATGGATCTCGGCGCGATGGTTTGCACCCGCTCAAAGCCCAAATGCGAACTATGTCCGCTGAGCAACGGCTGCGTGGCCTACGCTAACCATTCATGGACGGAATACCCGGGGAAAAAGCCGAAGCAGACTATCCCGGAGCGTACCGGCTATTTCCTGCTGATGCAGCACGGCGACGAGGTGTTTCTCTCCCAGCGTCCGCCGGTGGGCCTGTGGGGCGGATTGTTCTGTTTTCCGCAGTTTGAGGATGAAGCCGGGCTACGCGAGTGGCTAGCGCAGCGCCAGATTAAGGCAGATAATCTGACGCAATTGACCGCCTTCCGCCACACTTTCAGCCATTTCCATCTGGATATTGTTCCGATGTGGCTTACAGTGCACTCATCTGGCGCATGCATGGATGAAGGCAACGCACTCTGGTATAACTTAGCGCAGCCGCCGTCGGTCGGACTGGCGGCTCCCGTGGAGCGTTTGTTGCAACAGTTGAAAGCCGGAACGCCGGTCTAGTTTTTTCGGCTATAAATGAGGATTGATTATGAGCAGAACCATTTTTTGTACTTTCTTGCAGCGTGAAGCGGACGGCCAGGATTTCCAGCTGTATCCGGGCGAACTCGGTAAGCGTATTTACAACGAAATCTCCAAAGAAGCCTGGGCGCAGTGGCAGCACAAGCAGACTATGCTAATCAACGAGAAAAAACTCAGCATGATGAACCCGGAGCACCGCAAGCTGCTGGAACAGGAAATGGTGCAGTTCCTGTTTGAAGGGAAAGACGTGCATATCGAAGGCTATACGCCGCCGGAAAAACAGTAAGGGCCTCGCGGCCTTTACCAAACAAACACAACACGCACTCCCGGAATGATGAAAAAATACTTAGCGCTCGCGCTGATTGCGCCACTGCTCGTGTCCTGTTCCAGTTCCAATAAAAAAGGCGCCGAATATAACGAGGCCTGGGTCAAGGACACGAACGGATTTGATATCCTGATGGGGCAGTTTGCCCATAACATCGAGAACATTTGGGGGTATAACGAAGTCCTGCTCGCCGGGCCGAAGGACTACGTTAAATATACCGACCAGTATCAAACCCGCAGCCACATCAACTTTGATGAAGGTTCGATTACCGTCGAGACCATCGCCGGTACCGACCCGCGCGGGCGGCTGCGCCAGGCGATCATCAAAACCCTGCTGATGGGCGATGACCCTAACTCCATCGACCTCTACTCCGACGTCGATGACATTCAGATTTCCAAAGAGCCGTTCCTGTACGGCCAGGTGGTCGATAACACCGGTGAATCCATCCGTTGGGAGTGGCGCGCCGCGCGCTATGCCGATTACCTGCTGCAAACCCGCCTGAAGAGCCGCAGCAACGGTCTGCGCATGGTCTACAGCATCACGATTAACCTGGTGCCGAACCACCTCGACAAACGCGCGCATAAATACCTTGGCATGGTCCGCCAGGCCTCGCGTAAGTATGGGGTGGATGAATCGCTGATCCTCGCCATTATGCAGACCGAATCGTCATTTAACCCGTATGCGGTGAGCCACGCCGATGCCATGGGGCTGATGCAGGTCGTCCAGCACAGCGCCGGTAGAGACGTCTTCCGTTCACAGGGCAAATCCGGCCTGCCAAGTCGCAGCTACCTGTTCGACCCGGCAAATAACATCGACACTGGTACTGCTTATTTGGCAATGCTCAATAACGTGTACCTCGCCGGTATCGATAATCCGACCTCGCGTCGCTACGCGGTGATCACCGCCTATAACGGCGGCGCCGGCAGCGTACTGCGCGTCTTCTCCAGCGACAAAGTGCAGGCGGCGAACATCATTAACAGCATGGCGCCTGGCGATGTCTACCAGACGCTGACTACCCGTCACCCGTCGGGGGAATCACGCCGCTATCTGTATAAAGTGAACACCGCGCAGAAAAGCTACCGCCGTAAATAACCCCCCCTGTCACACCGGCCTCAGCACCACGCTGGGGCTGTCTTTTTTTATCCGAAATACGTCGTAGTATCTTTCGAATTTCTGCGGCAGTTAACAGAAGCCTTCAGCCGGCGAATGATAGAATCGCATCAAAATAACGGGATTAATGTTATTTTAAAAACATAACAAGCCCACATTCGTGAGGATAACTACATGAATCTTAAGCTGCAGCTCAAAATATTGTCGTTCCTGCAGTTCTGCCTTTGGGGAAGCTGGCTCACTACGCTCGGCTCGTACATGTTCGTGACCCTGAAGTTCGACGGCGCGGCAATCGGCGCGGTGTATAGCTCGCTCGGCATTGCTGCCGTACTGATGCCGACGCTGCTGGGGATCGTCGCCGATAAATGGATCAGCGCCAAATGGGTCTACGCCATTTGTCATCTCGTCGGCGCGCTCACACTGTATCTCGCGGCGCAGGTCACCACGCCGGGCGAGATGTTCCTCGTGATCCTCCTGAACTCGCTGGCCTATATGCCGACGCTTGGCTTGATTAACACAATCTCCTACTACCGCCTGCAGTCGGCGGGGCTGGATATCGTGACCGATTTCCCGCCGATTCGTATCTGGGGCACCATCGGTTTTATCCTCGCCATGTGGGGCGTGAGCTTCTCCGGCTTCGAGCTGAGCCATATGCAGCTGTATATCGGCGCAATCCTGTCCATCGTGCTAGCGTTGTTCACCCTGACGCTGCCGCACATTCCGGTCGCCAACGCCCAGCGCAACCAGAGCTGGACCGAGATGCTGGGGCTCAATGCCTTCGCGCTGTTTAAAAACAAGCGCATGGCAATCTTCTTTATCTTCTCGATGATGCTCGGCGCCGAACTGCAAATCACTAATATGTTCGGCAACACCTTCCTGCATAGCTTCGATAAAGATCCGCTGTTCTCCGGCAGCTTTATCGTCGAACACGCGTCGGTGCTGATGTCGATTTCGCAGATCTCCGAGACGCTGTTTATCCTGACCATTCCGTTCTTCCTCAGCCGCTACGGCATCAAGAACGTGATGCTGATTAGTATCGTGGCGTGGATGCTGCGCTTCGCCCTGTTTGCATTCGGCGACCCAACGCCGTTCGGCACCGTGCTGCTGGTGCTGTCGATGATCGTCTACGGCTGCGCCTTCGACTTCTTCAACATCTCCGGTTCAGTATTCGTTGAGAAAGAGGTTCGCCCGGAGATCCGCGCCAGCGCCCAGGGGATGTTCCTGATGATGACCAACGGCTTCGGCTGTATTCTTGGCGGGATGGTGAGCGGCAAGGTTGTCGAGCACTTTACCGTCGAGGGGATCACCAACTGGCAGAGCGTGTGGCTGATTTTCGCCGCCTACTCGCTGGTGCTGGCCGTCGCCTTCGTGGCGCTGTTTAAATATCAACACGTCAGACAGCCTGCCGCCGCGCGCCAGAGCGCCTGATCGTCATTGCCCGGTGGCGACTGGCGCCTTACCGGACCTACAGAATTTATAGGCCGGATAAGGCGCCAGCCGCCATCCGGCAAAAATACGCGCACAATGCCTGGTCCCGGTTTACGCTTTCAACACATACCCGTACAACCGCTTAATCCCATCAGCATCCGTTTCGCTATAGACCCCCTGTAGCTCCGGCGAGAAGCCCGGCAGCATATTGACGCCCTCTTCCAGCGCGAGGAAATAGCGCAGCACCGCGCCGCCCCAGGCTTCGCCGGGCACCACGCACAGCACGCCTGGCGGGTACGGCAAAGCGCCTTCCGCCGCGATACGGCCTTCGGCCTCGCTCAAACGCATCAGCTCAACGTTGCCGCGGATAAATTCGCGGTTGGCGTCCTGCGGGTTCATCACCACCGGCGGGAAGCTCTGTTTGCGGAACATCGCCTTCTGCAGATCTTTTACATCAAAGCTGACGTACAGATCGTGCATCTCCTGGCACAGCTGGCGAATGGTGTAATCGCGGTAGCGAACCGGGTACTTGTTGTAGATGGTTGGCAGCACCTCGGCAAGCGGCGAATCGGCATCGATATGCTGTTCGAACTGGGCCAGCATCGCCACCAATTGCGCCAGTTTTGCCGCGCTTTCCGCCGGTGTTAGCAGGAACAGAATCGAGTTGAGATCGCATTTCTCCGGCACAATACCGTTCTCGCGCAGGTAGTGCGCCAGGATGGTCGCCGGGATGCCGAAATCGGTGTAATCGCCGCTGTCGGCATCGATGCCCGGTGTGGTCAACAGCAGCTTACACGGGTCAACAAAATACTGGTCGCCGGCATAACCGGCAAAGCCGTGCCAGCTAGCTCCCGGCTCAAAGCTGAAGAAACGGCGCTCGCTGGCAATCACCGCTGTCGGATGATCCTGCCACGCTTTGCCCGCTACCGTTGGCGGCACGAACGGACGCATCATCTTGCATTGCGCCAGTATCGCCTTTCGCGCTTCGATACCCAGCTCAACGCACTCTGCCCACAGCCGACGTCCGCTCTCCCCCTCGTGGATTTTGGCGTTAACGTCGAGCGAGGCAAACAGCGGATAAAACGGGCTGGTAGAGGCGTGCAGCATAAAGGCGTTATTTAGCCGTTTATGCGGGCAGAAGCGCGCCTGGCCGCGCAGATGATTATCTTTTTTATGGATTTGCGACGTTTGCGAGAATCCCGCCTGCTGCTTATGCACCGATTGCGTAACAAAAATACCCGGATCGTTTTCATTGAGATCCAGCAGCAGCGGCGAACAGTCGGCCATCATCGGGATAAACTGCTCATAGCCGACCCACGCCGAGTCAAACAGGATGTAATCGCAGAGATGACCAATTTTGTCGACCACCTGACGCGCGTTGTACACCGTTCCGTCATAGGTACCCAGTTGGATCACCGCCAGGCGGAACGGACGCGGCGCATCGGCTTTTTCCGGCGCGGCTTCGCGGATCAGCTCTCGCAGGTAAGTTTCATCAAAGCAGTGGTCGTCGATACCGCCGATAAAGCCAAACGGGTTGCGCGCGGCTTCCAGATAGACCGGCGTCGCCCCGGCCTGGATCAACGCGCCGTGATGATTCGATTTATGGTTATTGCGATCAAACAGCACCAGATCGCCACGGGTTAGCAGCGCATTGGTCACTACCTTGTTCGCCGCCGAAGTCCCGTTAAGCACAAAATAGGTTTTATCGGCGTTGAATACCTTCGCCGCAAATTTCTGCGCGTGCTTCGCCGAACCTTCATGGATCAGCAGGTCGCCTAACTTAACATCGGCGTTGCACATATCGGCGCGGAAAACGTTCTCGCCGAAAAATTCATAGAACTGGCGGCCCGCCGGGTGCTTTTTAAAGAAGGCGCCATGCTGGTGGCCGGGACAGGCAAAGGTGCTGTTGTCCATCTCAACGTACTGGCTAAGGGTATTGAAAAACGGCGGCAGCAGCTTCTCTTCGTAGCCGCAGGCGGCCGCTTCCAGCTCCAGCCACTCCTGATCTTTGCCGCTAATCACCGCGATGATCCCTTCCGGCTTATCCGTTTGCGTTTCGCTAAAAAGATAGACCGGCAGATTGAACCCGCTGCGCTTGAGCAGGGCCAGAATACCGCTGCGGCTGTCCGCTGCGGTGATGACGACCGCCGCCGCATCGGTAAAATCGGTACTGTCCAGCGCCACTACCTGGCGATGGGTGGACAGACGGGAGACCAGCTCGCAGCTGGCGGCAATGTGCATGGATTTCATAAGCGCAAATGCCCATATCGGGAGTGTGAAAATCTCAGGCAAAGATGGCGCTTTGCCCAACGATGTGTCCGGGTCTGACTGAATTCAGCTCCGACCGCCGGACATCAGTAAAAGCAGACGCGTCCGATCTTACTGTTGTCCTACAGTGAGCATACGTGGCCTTCACCGCATGGTGAATAGAGGAAATGAAGAACGAGGTAATCCGCGTAGCGATACGCAGCGGCAACGGTGATGTAATGGCGATGTCGTCATCCCGGCGGCCTCAGGGTAGATAAAGAGGTGAAAATCCGCGCAATCATGGCACCTTTCCGAAAGTGGCGCAAGATGAAATCCATATGCAATCTCACCACGTATCCGCAAGCCTTTGCGGCAAAACAACGTCATAATAATGCAGACATCAGGAATAATTAACAGGAGTTTACTTTGGTTATAGGGCCATTTATTAACGCCAGCGCGGTGCTTGTCGGCGGCGTGCTGGGCGCGCTGCTGAGCCAACGATTGCCGGAACGGATCCGCACCTCGATGACCTCTATTTTTGGGCTGGCATCATTGGGCATTGGTATTTTACTGGTGATCAAGTGCGCCAACCTGCCGGTGATGGTGCTGTCAACGCTAGTGGGCGCGCTGCTCGGCGAAGTCTGTAATATGGAGAAAGGCATCAATACGCTGGTCAGCAAGCTTCAGCAATTGCTGTCGCCAAAAGGTAAGAAAAAGGCGTCGGCCCACGAATCTTACATTCAGAGCTACGTGGCGATTATCGTGCTGTTCTGCGCCAGCGGCACCGGGGTATTCGGCGCCATGCGCGAAGGGATGACCGGCGATGCCAGCATTCTTATTGCCAAAGCGTTTCTCGACTTTTTCACCGCCACCATTTTCGCCTGTACCCTCGGACTGGCGGTGTCGGCGATCTGCGTGCCGATGCTGCTGATTCAGCTCGCCCTCGCGGCCTGCGCCTCGCTAATTATGCCGCTGACTACGCCGATGATGATGGCCGACTTCAGCGCCGTCGGCGGTATGCTGCTGGTCGCTACCGGCCTGCGGATCTGCGGAATTAAGATGTTTGCGGTGGTCAATATGCTGCCCGCTCTGCTGCTGGCGATGCCGATTTCAGTCGCGTGGACGGCCTTTTTTGCCTGACGATGCGTGCTTTTACCACAAAGTGGTGATAGATTGTTCAGTCTGCGGCGAAATTTATAAATTTCGTTGACGAGGCGCGGCGAATCAGGTTTAATGCGCCCCGTTGCCCGGATAGCTCAGTCGGTAGAGCAGGGGATTGAAAATCCCCGTGTCC
>CABUCP010000042.1 GCA_902490055.1 uncultured Klebsiella sp.
GATATTCACGAAACAATCATTAAGGCCGCAGCGGACCTCATCTCCCGCGATGCGCCGGACTACCAATACCTGGCCGCGCGCCTGGCGATTTTCCACCTGCGCAAAAAAGCCTTTGGCCAGTTTGAGCCGCCGGCGCTGTACGCCCACGTGGTGAACATGGTCGAAAAAGGTAAATACGATCATCATCTGCTGGAAGACTACACGGAAGAAGAGTTCCAGCAGATGGACGGTTTTATCGACCACTGGCGCGATATGAACTTCTCCTACGCTGCCGTTAAGCAGCTGGAAGGCAAATATCTGGTGCAAAACCGCGTCACCGGCGAGATTTATGAAAGCGCCCAGTTCCTTTATATTTTGGTTGCGGCTTGCCTGTTCTCGAACTACCCGCGTGAGACCCGTCTGGACTATATCAAGCGTTTCTATGACGCGGTGTCCACCTTTAAAATCTCGCTGCCGACGCCGATCATGTCCGGCGTGCGTACCCCAACCCGTCAGTTCAGCTCCTGCGTTCTGATCGAGTGCGGCGATAGCCTGGACTCCATCAACGCCACCTCCAGCGCGATTGTGAAATACGTTTCCCAACGCGCCGGTATCGGTATCAATGCCGGCCGCATTCGCGCGCTGGGTAGCCCGATCCGCGGCGGCGAAGCCTTCCACACCGGCTGCATCCCGTTCTATAAGCACTTCCAGACCGCGGTAAAATCCTGCTCGCAGGGCGGCGTTCGCGGCGGTGCGGCGACCCTCTTCTATCCGATGTGGCATCTGGAAGTGGAAAGCCTGCTGGTGCTGAAAAACAACCGTGGTACCGACGCTAACCGCGTTCGTCACATGGACTACGGCGTGCAGATCAACAAGCTGATGTACACCCGCCTGCTGAAAGGCGAAGACATCACCCTGTTCAGCCCATCCGACGTTCCGGGACTGTACGACGCGTTCTTTGCCGATCAGGACGAGTTCGAACGCCTGTACACCAAATATGAGAAAGACGACAGCATCCGCAAGCAGCGTATTAAAGCAGTGGAGCTGTTCTCGCTGATGATGCAGGAACGCGCTTCTACCGGCCGAATCTATATCCAGAACGTGGATCACTGCAATACCCATAGCCCGTTCGACCCGGTTGTCGCGCCGGTACGCCAGTCTAACCTGTGCCTGGAAATCGCCCTGCCGACCAAACCGCTGGACGACGTGAACGACGAAAACGGCGAAATCGCGCTCTGCACGCTGTCCGCATTCAACCTCGGCGCTATTGATAGCCTCGATGAGCTGGAAGACCTGGCGGTGCTGGCGGTTCGCGCGCTGGATGCGCTGCTGGATTATCAGGATTACCCAATCCCGGCGGCCAAACGCGGCGCGATGGGTCGTCGTACCTTGGGTATTGGCGTGATTAACTTCGCTTACTACCTGGCGAAGCACGGCAAGCGCTACTCCGACGGCAGCGCGAACAACCTGACGCACAAAACGTTCGAGGCCATTCAGTACTATCTGCTGAAGGCTTCCAACGAACTGGCTATCGAACAAGGCGCTTGCCCGTGGTTTAACGAAACCACCTACGCGCAGGGTATCCTGCCGATCGATACCTACAAGAAAGACCTGGATGCGATCGTTAGCGAATCTCTGCATTTCGACTGGGAGCAGCTGCGCGAGTCCATTAAAACCCACGGCCTGCGTAACTCCACACTCTCCGCGCTGATGCCGTCCGAGACCTCTTCGCAGATCTCCAACGCCACCAACGGCATCGAACCGCCGCGCGGCCACGTGAGCATCAAAGCGTCGAAAGACGGGATCCTGCGCCAGGTGGTGCCGGATTACGAAAAATTGCAGAACGGCTACGAGCTGCTGTGGGAAATGCCGAACAACGACGGTTATCTGCAGCTGGTCGGCATCATGCAGAAGTTTATCGACCAGTCTATTTCGGCAAACACCAACTACGATCCGACGCGTTTCCCATCCGGAAAAGTGCCGATGCAGCAGTTGCTGAAAGACTTGCTCAATGCCTATAAATTCGGCGTGAAAACGCTGTACTATCACAACACCCGCGATGGCGCAGAAGATGCCCAGGATGACCTGGCGCCGTCCATTCAGGACGACGGCTGCGAAAGCGGCGCATGTAAGATCTAAGGTATTTTCGCCGGGTGGCGCTATGCTTACCCGGCCTACGGTTTTGTAGGCCCGGCCAACGCAGTGTCGCCGGGCGATACAATCTCAACAGGACCCACTTCAATGGCATACACCACTTTTTCACAGACGAAAAACGATCAGCTGCTTGAGCCTATGTTTTTTGGCCAGCCGGTTAACGTGGCCCGCTACGATCAGCAAAAATATGACATCTTTGAAAAACTGATCGAAAAACAGCTCTCCTTCTTCTGGCGCCCGGAAGAGGTTGACGTCTCCCGCGACCGCATCGATTACCAGGCGCTGCCGGAACATGAAAAACACATTTTCATCAGCAACCTGAAGTACCAGACGCTGCTCGATTCCATCCAGGGTCGTAGCCCGAACGTCGCGCTACTGCCGCTAATTTCTATCCCGGAACTGGAAACCTGGGTCGAAACCTGGGCGTTTTCTGAAACCATCCACTCGCGTTCCTATACCCACATTATTCGCAACATCGTCAACGATCCGGCGACGGTTTTCGACGATATCGTGACGAATGAACAGATCCAGAAGCGTGCGGAAGGTATCTCCCACTACTACGACTCGCTGATCGAAATGACCAGCTACTGGCATCTGCTGGGCGAAGGCACCCACACCGTTAACGGCAAAACCGTGACCGTGAACCTACGCGAGCTAAAAAAGAAACTGTATCTGTGCCTGATGAGCGTTAACGCGCTGGAAGCAATCCGCTTCTACGTTAGCTTCGCCTGCTCCTTCGCTTTCGCCGAAC
Organism: uncultured Klebsiella sp.; assembly: GCA_902490055.1. Taxonomy (GTDB): domain Bacteria; phylum Pseudomonadota; class Gammaproteobacteria; order Enterobacterales; family Enterobacteriaceae; genus Klebsiella. The sequence goes on from CABUCP010000042.1 coordinate 2,885, forward strand.
GCAAGCTGATGGAAGGCAACGCCAAAATCATCCGTCTGATCGCCCGCGACGAAGCGCTGCACCTGACCGGCACCCAGCATATGCTGAATCTGCTACGTTCCGGCGTCGACGATCCGGAAATGGCGGAAATCGCCGAAGAGTGCAAGCAGGAGTGCTATGACCTGTTCGTGCTGGCGGCGCAGCAGGAAAAAGAGTGGGCGGACTACCTGTTCCGTGACGGCTCGATGATCGGCCTGAACAAAGATATTCTCTGCCAGTACGTGGAGTATATCACCAATATCCGCATGCAGGCGGTGGGCCTCGATCTGCCGTTCCAGACCCGCTCTAACCCGATCCCGTGGATCAACACCTGGCTGGTTTCTGATAACGTGCAGGTCGCGCCGCAGGAAGTCGAAGTCAGCTCCTACCTCGTCGGCCAGATCGATGCGGAAGTCGATGCCGACGACCTGAGCAATTTCCAGCTGTAATGAAACGGATTTTTTTGAAGATTTCTGACACTCGTCTTGAGTGTCAGGATGAACACCCTTCCCTGCTAGCCGCCCTTGAATCGCATAATATCGACGTGGAGTATCAGTGCCGCGCGGGTTATTGCGGTTCCTGTCGCACGCGTCTGGTGTCAGGCCAGGTTGACTGGCTGACCGAGCCGCTGGCGTTTATTCAACCGGGTGAGATTTTGCCCTGCTGCTGCCGGGCGAAAGGCGATATTGAAATCGAGATGTAAGTTTTGTCAGGTGGCGCTACGCTTACCTGACCTACAAAACCGCAGTTCGTAGGCCGGGTAAGGCGTAGCCGCCACCCGGTTTTTTAGTGCTTCGCGTTCAGAAACTGCACGGCTTTATCCGGGAAATCGGTAAACAAGCCGTCGACGCCCGCCTGGTTATACAGCACGTCGTATAACTGATTGACGTCGGTCGCGTAGTCCGGCAACTGATCCGCGCGTACCGTATACGGATGTACCTGCAGATGGCTGGCATGCGCCTCTTTCACCATCGACGTTAGCTTCACTGCGCCCGGCTTCGAACCTTCCGCCACCAGCATATGGTAATCCGGGCCGATACCGTCGGCGTACTGCGCAATCTGCGTCATCGCCCCCGGCTTGAACATCCAGTCATAGCTGTAGTTCACCCATTTACCATCGACCTGTTTCTGCTGCGTTTCATTCCAGTCGGTATAGGCGATGAGCTGCACCAGATTGAGATCCATGCCCATCTTCGGCTCCAGCTCATTCTTAATGCGCTTGAGCTCATTGGCGTCAAAACACTGCAGATAAACCTTATCCTGCTTGCTGGTATAGCCGTACTGCTGCAACACTTTCAGCGTGCTGGCGGCGATATCTTTACCTTCCTGATGGTGGAACCACGGCGCTTTAATTTCCGGGTAGATACCGATATTTTTGCCGGTCGAATGGTTTAGTCCCTGCACAAACTCAATTTCCTCTTCAAAGGTATGAATGCGAAAATCGGATTTGCCCATCGGGAAACGCCCGGGATAGGTTTGCACGTTCTTACCCTCTTTCGGCTCAAAACCTTCGGTAAACTTCAACGACTTAATCTCGGCCAGGGTAAAGTCGATAGCGTAAAAACGGCCATCTTTGCGCGCCCGCTGCGGGAAACGCTGCGCCACATCGGTTACCCGATCCAGGTAGTGGTCATGCAACACCACCAGCCGATCGTCTTTGGTCATCACCAGATCTTGCTCAAGGTAATCCGCCCCCTGAGCGTAGGCCATCGCTTTCGCCGGCAGAGTGTGTTCCGGCAGATAGCCGCTGGCGCCGCGATGGGCGATAACGATTTTCTCTCCCGCCACGGCGCTGAAGCACAGCGCCGAACCGGCCAGTATCATGCCGCTCATCAACGCGGTTAGTTTCATTTTCATCGCCGCTCCTTAGGCTTGTTTCAGCTGTTGGTGATGACGACGCTCGCCCAGCATCACGATAATCAGCAGCAGAACCGCCAGTACGCTACCGCCGATCATCACCATAAAGCCGCCGTCCCAGCCGAAGAAATCGACGGTATAGCCAACGATGGCGCTCGCGGCCACGGAACCACCGAGATAACCGAACAGGCCGGTGAAGCCCGCAGCGGTGCCGGCAGCTTTTTTCGGCGCCAGCTCCAACGCATGCAGACCGATCAGCATCACCGGACCATAAATCAGGAAGCCAATGACGATCATGCAGGCCATATCGACGCCCGGATTACCCGGCGGGTTCAGCCAGTAAACGACGGTGGCGATGGTCACAAGAGTCATAAAGAACACGCCGGTCGCGCCGCGGTTGCCTTTAAATACTTTGTCCGACATCCAGCCGCACAACAGGGTGCCCGGAATACCCGCATACTCATACAGGAAGTAGGCCCAGGACGATTTATCCAGCGCGAAATGCTTAACCTCTTTCAGGTAGGTTGGCGACCAGTCGAGGATGCCGTAACGCAGCAGATAAACGAAGACGTTAGCGATAGCGATGTACCACAGTAGCTTGTTCGGCAGAATGTACTGCATAAAGATCTGCTTCGCCGTCAGCTCTTCTTCGTGTTTCTCGCTATAGTCATCCGGATAGTCGTTTTTATACTCTTCAATCGACGGCAGGCCGCAGGACTGCGGCGTATCACGCATCATCGCAAAGGCAAAAATCGCCAGCAGGATCGCGCCGAAGGCCGGCATATACAGCGCCGCGTGCCAGTCGTTAAACCACGCCATCCCCAGCAGGAACAGCAGCGGCGGAATACCGCCGCCGACGTTATGCGCGCAGTTCCAGACCGACACAATCCCGCCGCGCTCTTTCTGCGACCACCAGTGCACCATCGTACGACCGCACGGCGGCCAGCCCATCCCCTGGAACCATCCGCAGAGGAACAGCAGCACGAACATCACCATGATGCTGGACGTGGCCCATGGCACGAAGCCCATCACCAACATCACCAGCGCCGCCAGAATTAAACCCGCGGGAAGGAAAATGCGCGGATTCGAGCGGTCTGAGACCGAACCCATGATGAATTTCGAAAATCCATAGGCAATTGAGATACCGGAAAGCGCGAAACCGAGGTCGCCACGGGAGAAGCCCTGCTCGATAAGATACGGCATTGCCAGCGCAAAGTTCTTACGAACCAAATAGTAAGCGGCATAACCAAAAAAGATGCCAATAAAGATCTGCCAGCGTAATCGACGATATAACGGGTCGATTTCCGCCTCTGGCAAACGCGCTTTATGCGCTGCGGGTTTAAAAATACTTAACATATCAGCCTCCGTGGCCATAGCTGTTTTACTGACATCGACGCAAAAAATCTAATTTATTCACGCACTTCTAATTAGGTCGCGATGGTAGGCAAAGCGTAGAACTAATACTGTGAAATATCGCACATTTTGTTACAGATATATGACAATATTTTCCATTGTGAGCACAAAATCACAGCAAACGCTCGAATTGCGCGCAAATATGCTCGAAATCAAACATTCCACACTTTTGATATGGCTAAATGGTGTAAAACGAAAGTAGAGGGTTGAGAAGATGGCCGAGACGCAAGAATTTGATGCGCTGATTATTGGCGGCGGCGCCACCGGCGCGGGGATTGCTCGCGACTGCGCCCTACGCGGGCTGCGCGTAGCCTTAATTGAGCGCCACGATATCGCCACCGGCGCTACCGGCCGAAATCACGGTCTGCTGCACAGCGGCGCGCGTTATGCGGTTACCGATAGCGAATCCGCGCGCGAATGCATCAGCGAAAACCGTATTCTGCGCCGCATCGCCCGCCACTGCATCGAACCCACTAATGGACTGTTTATCACCCTGCCCGAAGATGACCTCGGCTGGCAGCAAGCCTTTATTAGCGCCTGTCAGCAGGCCGGTATTGATGCCAGACCACTCACGCCAAAGGAAGCGCTACGTATTGAACCGGCGGTGAATCCAACGCTGCTTGGCGCCGTACAGGTACCGGATGGTACCGTCGATCCTTTCCGGCTCACCGCCGCTAATATGCTAGATGCCCGCGAACACGGCGCGCAGATCCTGACCGGCTGCGAAGTCACCGGCCTGCTGCGCCGCGGCGATCGCGTTCTCGGAGTCCAACTCTACGATCATCAACGCCGTGAAGCGCGCACCCTGCGCGCGCAGGTGGTTGTCAACGCCGCCGGAATTTGGGGCCAGCACATTGCGGAATATGCCGATCTGCGCATATCCATGTTCCCGGCCAAGGGATCGCTACTGATCCTCGACCATCGCATCAACAACCAGGTGATCAACCGCTGCCGCAAGCCTGCCGACGCCGATATTCTGGTGCCCGGCGATACTATCTCGCTGATTGGCACCACCTCGATGCATATACCTTATGATGAAATCGATGATAACCGGGTGACGACGGAGGAAGTCGATACCCTCCTCCGTGAAGGCGAGAAACTGGCGCCGATCATGGGACGAACCCGAGTACTGCGCGCCTACTCCGGCGTCCGTCCGTTGGTTGCCAGCGACGACGACCCCAGCGGACGCAGCGTCAGCCGCGGCATCGTGCTGCTCGACCACGCCCAGCGCGACGGCATGGCAGGCTTCATCACCATCACCGGCGGTAAGTTAATGACCTACCGTCTGATGGCGGAATGGGCAAGCGACGCCGTCTGCCGCAAGCTCGGCAATACTGAACCGTGCCGTACCGCTGAGCTACCACTACCCGGCTCGCAGGAAGCTACGGAAACCACGCTGAAAAAAATTATCTCGTTACCGACGCCGCTGCGCGGCTCGGCGGTGTATCGCCACGGCGACCGCACTCCGTCATGGCTTGGCGATAGCCGCCAGCACCGAAGTCTGGTCTGCGAATGCGAAGCGGTCACCGCCGGCGAAGTGCAGTACGCGGTAGAGAATCTGGCGGTCAACAATCTGCTCGACCTGCGTCGCCGCACGCGGGTCGGTATGGGCACCTGCCAGGGTGAACTGTGCGCCTGCCGCGCCGCCGGGCTGCTGCAGCGCTTCAACGTCGCCACACCGGCACAGTCGTTAACTCAGCTGTCGGAGTTTCTCAATGAACGCTGGAAGGGTGTTCAGCCCATCGCCTGGGGCGATGCGCTACGTGAAAGCGAATTTACCCGTTGGGTCTATCTCGGGTTATGCGGACTGCAAAAGGAGCATCAGGATGAAATTTGATTGCGCTATCGTCGGCGGCGGGCTGGCGGGATTATTATGCGGGCTGGCGTTGAATCAGTATGGCCAGCGCTGCGTGATAATCAGCCGCGGGCAAAGCGCGCTGCACTTTTCCTCCGCTTCGCTGGATCTGCTCTCGGCGCTGCCAAACGGTGATAGCGTCACCGATGTCGCTCAGGGGCTCCGCCAGCTCGCCGTTCAACTTCCTGAACATCCCTACGCCGTGCTCGGCGCTGAAACCGTACTCGATTACGCGGTGCAAACCGAAAAGTTACTGGCCTCTTGCGGAGCCATCATGCAAGGCGAGGCGCGTCATCCGCACCTACGGGTGACGCCGCTGGGTACGCTGCGCGCGGCATGGCTGTCGCCGGAAGAGGTTCCGCTGGCGCCATTGCCGCAGCAGCGCGTCTGCCTGGTGGGGATCAGCGGTTTTGCCGATTTTCAGCCGCATCTCGCCGCCGCCGCGCTCGGGCAGAGCGGAGTGGACGCCGCGGCGGCGGAGATTGATTTACCACTACTCGACGTGCTGCGCGATAATCCAACGGAGTTTCGCGCCGCTAACATCGCCCGCGTGCTGGATGATGAAAACCTGTGGCCCGCTTTGCAATCCGCGCTGCTGCCGCTGGCGCAGCAGTACGAGCGGTTGATTATGCCCGCCTGTTTTGGACTCGCGGATAATCGGCTCTGGCGCTGGCTGCAGGAACATCTGCCCTGCCCGCTGCACCTGCTGCCGACGCTGCCGCCTTCGGTCCCGGGGATGCGCCTGCATAGCCAGCTTCAGCGCCAGTTCATCCGCACCGGCGGCACCTGGCTTGCCGGCGATGAGGTCGTAAAAATCAGCCACCAGCAGGGTGTCGTCGATGCCGTATGGACGCGTAATCATGGCGATATCGCGCTACGCCCGCGCTTTACCGTACTGGCAAGCGGCAGCTTTTTCAGCAACGGGCTCATCGCCACTCGCGATAGCGTGCGCGAACCGATTCTCGGTCTCGACCTGCAACAAACGCTCGCGCGCGATAGCTGGTATCAACGTGATTTCTTCGCATCACAACCGTGGCAGCGCTTCGGCCTGAAAACCGATGCGATGCTACGCCCGCAACTGCACGGCCAGCCGCTCAGTAACCTTTTCGCCATCGGTTCGCTGCTCGGCGGCTTCGATGCCATCCAGCTTGGCTGCGGCGGCGGCGTCTGCGCCGTAACGGCCTTACACGCCGCCAGACAGATCCACGACCTTGCAGGAGGCCGGCTATGAACGATACCCATTTTGAGAGCTGCATTAAGTGTACGGTCTGTACCACCACCTGCCCGGTGAGCCGGGTGAATCCGCGTTATCCCGGCCCGAAACAGGCGGGGCCGGATGGCGAGCGCCTGCGCCTGAAGGATGGCGCGCTGTATGATGAAGCGCTGAAATACTGTATTAACTGCAAACGCTGCGAGGTGGCCTGTCCGTCCGACGTGAAGATCGGCGATATTATTCAACGCGCGCGTGCGCAGTACAGCCAGCAAAAGCCAACCCTGCGTGACGCCATCCTCAGCCATACCGATCTGATGGGGACGCTCTCTACGCCTTTTGCGCCGCTGGTCAACGCCACGACGGGCTTGAAACCGGTGCGCCGTTTGCTCGACGCGGCGCTGAAAATCGACCATCGTCGCACGCTGCCGAAATATGGCTTCGGCACCTTCCGCCGCGCTTACCGCCAGCTCGCCGCCAGCCAGGCGCAGTACAGCGAGCAGGTGGCCTTCTTCCACGGCTGCTATGTCAACTATAACCACCCGCAGTTGGGTAAGGATCTGATTCGCGTCGTCAACGCGCTGGGTATCGGCGTACAACTACTATCAAAGGAAAAATGCTGCGGCGTGCCGCTAATCGCCAACGGCTTTTTTGCCAAAGCGCGCAAGCAAGCGCAGAGCAATGTCGCCGCAATGCGTGAAAACACGCTACCGATTATTGCCACCTCATCAACCTGCGCTTTCACCCTGCGCGATGAATATCCCCATATCCTGGACATCGACAACAGCGATCTGCGCGATCGTATTGAGCTCGCGACTCGCTGGATCTGGAAACAGCTGGACGCGGGTAAAACGCTGCCGCTGCGTCCGCTGCCGCTCAAAGTGGTGTATCACACCCCCTGTCACATGGAAAAAATGGGCTGGTCGCTGTATACCCTTGAGCTGCTGCGACTGATCCCCGGCCTGCAGCTTGAAGTGCTGGATTCTCAATGCTGCGGCATCGCCGGGACCTTCGGCTTTAAATCAGAAAACTATCCGTCGGCGCAGGCAATCGGCGCGCCGCTATTCCGCCAGATTGAGGAGAGCGGCGCGGACCTGGTGGTCACGGATTGTGAAACCTGCAAATGGCAGATTGAGATGTCCACCAGCAAACGCTGCGAACATCCCATTACCCTGCTGGCGCAGTCGCTGGGCGCGCTGGACTAAGCAAAAGCAAGTCGTTAGTCGATAAATAGCGTCTCGACGACGTTTATCCAACCGTGCTCGCCGCTGACCGGCTTATCGTTGAGCCAGCGGCGCAGCATATTCAGCGCCATCATAGCGCAGACTTCTTGCCGTACCGACAGCACGTGGCGATTAGCGCTGAACTTGACCCGCAGCGCGTGCGTACCTTCCGCCGTCGCCAGCACAAAGTTCAGATAATCGGCCTCCTGACCGCTGACCGACAACGCCAGCCCGGCAAAATGGTTAACCCGCCGCTCGGCGGCCCAGCGCGCCGATTGCGCCAGCGTTTCTTCCTGCGCCGGCACCACTTCGCTGGCCAACAGCGGCGCGTTAGCGCGCCTCAGCTGCAGCGCCAGCAGGCCGCTGGTAAACTGTTCACTTAAGGTGAGACTAAGCTGACGTTCCTGCAGACAGCGCGCGATCTGCGCCGGCAGTCCTTCCGTCCCCTCAAAAATCAAGCTCTCCCCCGCTACCTTACGCACCTCCGGCCACAGCGCCAGCATGGCATCGCGCTGCCCGGCGGGCCCAGTCAGTTTCAGTTCTATAATCGGCATCGACGAGCGATAGCCCATCACCACGCCCGGCGGCAGCTGTAGATGATTCAGGCTCTGCGCCAGCTCGCTCTCCGAACGGCCAAAAGTGGTCAAACGCAGGCAAACCGGCGGCGATGGCAGCGTGAAACGCGCACGTAAACGCGGAACGATCTCCTGTTCCACCATGACTTTGAATTCAGACGGCACGCCGGGGGTGAAAAACATCAGACAGCGATTGAGCTGGACGGCAAACCCGCAGGCGGTCCCCACCGGGTTGTTAATCATCTCGGCGCTGGCGGGGATTTCGGCCTGTTTGCGGTTGCTTTCAGCCATCGGACGGCCGCGTTCAGCAAAGAAGCGGGTCATAGTATCCAGCCAACCGGGGTGCAAAATCAGCCCTTCGCCTTTCGCCGTGGCCGCCGCCAGCGCGCTCAGGTCATCGCTGGTCGGCCCAAGGCCGCCGTTAACGATCAGCACATCCGCCTGTTCGCTGCGTTCGCGCAGAATCGCGACCAGCGCGTCGAGATCATCGCCGACGGTGTTGCGGCGCGTTAACGGTAAACCCTGATTAAAAAAGTAATCCGCCAGCCAGGCGGCATTGGTATCGACAATCTGCCCATGCAGCACTTCATCGCCGGTGGACAGCATTTCCACTTTTAGCATTGTGAACTCCAGCCTGATAAGTCGGGATACTATAGCGCAAAGGCGCGGGCTGGCGAGGAAGAAAATCGGGCGCGGCAGAAGACCGCGCCAGAGGATTAGAAGCTGGCGCTGGCGCCGATGTACGGACCGTCGGCGATGGTGTTATCGCGGTTGCCGTCTTTGCCCGCCAGGTTCAGGTAGCGATAACCTGCCTGGATGCTGAGCGGGCGCATAATGGTCCAGCTGGCGCCGATGTTGGCTTCTTCATAGCTGTCAATGCCGCTGGAGAGCGAATCCGGAGAGTAGTAATAGTCGCCGTACAGGCGGAAGCTATCGCCAATTTTCCACTGCAGGCCGCCGCCGACCGCCGCCGCGTAGCCTTCATCGCCCTGCTTCGGATTGGTGTAAACGCCTTTACCGCCCACGGTCGCAAGGAATGGTCCCAGCGGAATATTCAGGCCCAGGCCTAAACCGGCGGCGTCGCCATCATTATCGCTGTGCAGCCAGTTACCGGAAATCGCCAGGCCGGTGGATTCGGTGCCGAAGCCAACGCCGAGGTTGGTATAGTGCTCGCCGGCTTCGCCGGTAACGCTAATAGCATGGGCCGCCGAGGAAACCATCATTACCCCGGCCAGGGCCATAAAAATGCTCTTTTTCATTATTTACTCTATCCAG
>CABUCP010000043.1 GCA_902490055.1 uncultured Klebsiella sp.
TCGCCTCACTACCGATTCTGTTTTTCTTTTTCGCCCTGATTAAGCTCAAGCTTAAAGGGTACGTCGCCGCCACCTGGACCGTCGCCATCGCGCTGCTGGTCGCCCTGCTGTTTTATAAAATGCCGGTCGACCGCGCCCTGGCTTCGGTGGTGTACGGCTTCTTCTACGGACTGTGGCCTATCGCGTGGATTATTATCGCCGCGGTCTTCGTCTATAAAATTTCGGTGAAGACTGGGCAGTTCGACATCATTCGCTCGTCGATTCTGTCGATTACGCCGGACCAGCGCCTGCAGATGCTGATTGTCGGCTTCTCCTTTGGCGCATTCCTTGAAGGGGCAGCAGGTTTTGGCGCGCCGGTGGCCATTACCGCCGCGCTGCTGGTTGGGCTTGGCTTTAATCCGCTATACGCCGCGGGGCTGTGCCTGATCGTCAACACCGCGCCGGTAGCCTTCGGCGCCATGGGGATCCCGATTCTGGTCGCCGGTCAGGTCACCGGTATCGATAGCTTCGCCATTGGCCAGATGGTTGGCCGCCAGCTGCCGTTCCTGACCATTATCGTGCTGTTCTGGATCATGGCGATTATGGACGGCTGGCGCGGAGTGAAAGAGACCTGGCCTGCGGTGATGGTCGCCGGCGGCTCGTTCGCTATCGCGCAGTACCTGAGCTCCAACTTCCTCGGCCCGGAACTGCCGGACATCATCTCTTCGCTGGTATCGCTGGTATGCCTGACCCTGTTCCTTAAGCGCTGGCAGCCGGTGCGTATCTTCCGCTTTGGCGATATGGGCGCCGCGCAGGTTGATCAAACGCTGGCCCGCACCCATTACACCGCCGGCCAGGTCGTCCGCGCCTGGTCGCCGTTCCTGTTTCTCACCGCCACCGTGACCCTGTGGAGCGTACCGCCGTTTAAAGCGCTGTTTGCGCCGGGCGGGGCGATGTATGACTTCGTGGTTAATATCTCGGTACCGTTCCTCGATAAAATGGTCGCCCGTATGCCGCCGGTGGTCAGCGACGCGACGCCGTACGCCGCGGTGTATAAATTCGACTGGCTGTCAGCAACCGGCACCGCCATTCTGTTCGCCGCTATACTGTCTATCGTCTGGCTGCGCATGAAGCCGAAAGACGCGCTGGCCACCTTTGCCGGAACGCTAAAGGATCTGGCGCTGCCTATTTACTCCATCGGCATGGTGCTGGCATTCGCCTTTATTTCGAACTACTCCGGGCTGTCATCGACGCTGGCGTTGGCACTGGCGCATACCGGCCACGCGTTTACCTTCTTCTCGCCGTTCCTCGGCTGGCTGGGGGTATTCCTCACCGGTTCGGATACCTCGTCTAACGCGCTGTTCGCCGCGCTGCAGGCGACGGCGGCGCAGCAAATCGGCGTCTCCGATATTCTGCTGGTTGCCGCCAATACCTCCGGCGGAGTGACCGGCAAGATGATTTCGCCGCAGTCGATCGCCATTGCCTGCGCCGCGGTTGGCCTGGTGGGTAAAGAGTCGGACCTGTTCCGCTTTACCGTGAAACACAGCCTGATATTCACCTGCATGGTGGGCCTGATTACCACGCTGCAGGCTTATGTCTTAACCTGGATGATTCCGTGATAGTGATGCCGAAACGCCTGGCCGAGGATGTCGCAAATCGCGTCCGGGCGCTGATTGAAGAACAACGGTTGGAGGCGGGCATGCGTTTGCCCGCCGAGCGCCAGCTGGCCGCCCAGCTCGGAGTCTCGCGCAATTCGCTGCGCGAAGCGCTGGCAATGCTGGTCAATGAAGGGGTGCTGCTTAGCCGTCGCGGCGGCGGCACCTTCGTGCGCTGGCAGCACGAACCCTGGTCGGAGCAAAACATCGTCCAGCCGTTGAAAACGCTGCTCGCCGACGACCCCGACTACAGTTTTGATATTCTCGAAGCCCGCCACGCTATTGAAGCCAGCACCGCCTGGCACGCGGCGATGCGGGCAACCGACGGCGAAAAAGAAAAGATCCGCCTGTGCTTTGAAGCCACCCTCAGCGATGACCCCGATCTCGCTTCGCAGGCGGATGTCCGTTTCCATCTGGCGATCGCCGAAGCGTCGCACAACGTAGTGCTGCTGCAAACCATGCGCGGCTTCTTTGAACTACTGCAATCCTCGGTCAAGCAGAGCCGCCAGCGCATGTATCTGGTGCCGCCGGTCTTTGCCCGTCTGACCGAACAACATCAGGCGGTGATGGAAGCGATATTCGCCGGCGACGCCGAAGGCGCCCGTCAGGCGATGATGGCCCACCTCGGTTTTGTCCACGCCACCATTAAACGTTTTGATGAAGACCAGGCCCGCCAGGCGCGAATTACCCGCCTGCCCGGTGGCCACAACGAAAATCCCAGGGAGAACTCGTGATGATTATTTCCGCCGCCAGCGACTATCGCGCCGCCGCACAGCGTATCCTGCCACCGTTTCTGTTCCACTATATCGACGGCGGCGCCTATGCCGAACATACCCTGCGTCGTAACGTTGAAGACCTCTCCGACGTGGCGCTCCGTCAGCGCATTCTGCGTAATATGTCGGACCTGAGCCTGGAAACCACCCTCTTCAACGAGAAGCTGGCGATGCCGACAGCGCTGGCGCCGGTCGGGCTGTGCGGTATGTACGCGCGCCGCGGCGAAGTGCAGGCGGCGGGCGCGGCGGACGACAAAGGTATTCCGTTTACCCTCTCTACCGTTTCCGTCTGCCCGATTGAAGAGGTCGCCCCGACTATCAAACGCCCGATGTGGTTCCAGCTGTACGTCCTGCGCGATCGCGGCTTTATGCGCAATGCGCTGGAGCGCGCCAAAGCCGCAGGCTGTTCCACGCTGGTCTTCACCGTCGATATGCCAACGCCCGGCGCTCGCTACCGCGACGCCCATTCCGGGATGAGCGGTCCAAACGCCGCCATGCGCCGCTACTGGCAGGCCGTCACTCATCCGCAGTGGGCGTGGGACGTCGGCCTTAACGGTCGCCCGCACGATCTGGGCAATATCTCCGCCTACCTTGGCAAACCGACCGGCCTTGAGGATTACATCGGCTGGCTGGCCAATAACTTCGATCCGTCCATTTCATGGAAAGACCTGGAGTGGATCCGCGATTTCTGGGACGGCCCAATGGTGATCAAAGGGATCCTCGATCCGGAAGATGCCCGAGACGCGGTGCGTTTCGGCGCCGACGGTATTGTGGTCTCCAACCACGGCGGCCGCCAGTTGGATGGCGTGCTCTCTTCCGCCCGCGCCCTGCCGGCGATTGCTGATGCGGTGAAAGGCGACATTACCATTCTCGCCGACAGCGGCATCCGCAACGGTCTCGACGTGGTGCGGATGATCGCGCTTGGCGCCGATAGCGTGCTGCTGGGCCGCGCGTATCTGTACGCGCTGGCGACCCACGGCAAGCAAGGGGTCGCGAATCTGCTGAACCTGATTGAGAAAGAAATGAAAGTGGCGATGACCCTGACCGGGGCAAAAACCATTAGCGAAATCAGCCGCGATTCGCTGGTACAAAACGCCGAAGCGCTGCAGACGTTTAATGCGCTGAAGCAAGGTAACGCCGCGTAATCCCCTCGCCCGGCGCACTCCCATTGGGTGAGCGTCGGGCAAATATCTGCTATTCTGCCCGCGCTATTAAGAGCCTCATGAGACAGGGCAGTATGCTGAACATCGTATTATTCGAACCAGAAATCCCGCCGAACACCGGCAATATCATCCGCCTGTGCGCCAACACCGGTTTCAATTTGCATATTATTGAGCCGATGGGCTTCGCCTGGGACGATAAGCGCCTGCGACGCGCCGGGCTGGACTATCACGAGTTCACCGCGGTACAGCGCCATGCGGATTACGCAGCGTTTGTCGCCAGCGCGAATCCGCAGCGCCTGTTCGCCCTGACCACCAAAGGCACGCCCGCCCACAGCGCGGTGAGCTATCAGGATGGCGATTTCTTGATGTTTGGTCCGGAAACCCGCGGTCTGCCGGCCAGCATTCTCGATGCCCTGCCGGCGGAGCAAAAAATCCGTATTCCGATGATGCCGGACAGCCGCAGTATGAATCTGTCGAACGCGGTGTCAGTGGTGGTATATGAAGCCTGGCGCCAGCTGGGATACCCGGGCGCCGTGTTGCGCAGTTAACCTGAGCGGTTCCCGGATTGCGGCGCGTTGCGCCTTATCCGGGCTACATCTCTGGGCTTAACGGCGGCAAATGGCAATAGTTCAAATCCCGTCGCCGTACTCGAAGGTATGGTGGATCCCATTAAAATGCTGGTCCATATCCATCGCCGGCTTGTCGCTCTCCGGCTTGCCAACGATACGCGCCGGCACGCCTGCGGCAGTGGTATGCGGCGGAACCGGCTGTAGCACCACGGAACCGGCGCCAATCTTCGCCCCGCGCCCGACTTCGATATTGCCGAGGATCTTCGCCCCGGCGCCAATCATTACGCCCTCGCGAATCTTCGGGTGACGGTCGCCGCTGGTTTTACCGGTACCGCCAAGGGTGACGGATTGCAAAATGGATACGTCGTCTTCAATCACCGCCGTTTCGCCGACCACTATGCCGGTGGCGTGGTCAAGCATGATCCCGCGGCCAATCTTCGCCGCCGGGTGAATATCGACCTGGAATGAGACCGAGACCTGGTTTTGCAGGAAAATCGCCAGCGCGCGGCGCCCCTGATTCCACAGCCAGTGGCCGATACGGTAAGCCTGCAGCGCGTGGAAGCCTTTCAGGTAGAGCAACGGCGTTGAGTATTTGTCGACCGCCGGGTCGCGGGTACGCACCGCCTGAATATCGCAGGCGGCGGAGGCGATCATCTCCGGGTCAGCGGCGTAGGCCTCTTCCACCACTTCGCGAATGGCGATGGCGGGCATAATCGGCGAGGCCAGCTTGTTGGCCAGCATATAGCTTAGGGCGCTGCCCAGATTTTCGTGCTTGAGTAGCGTGGCGTGGTAAAAACTGGCGAGCATCGGCTCACAGTCGGCCAGGGCCCGGGCTTCGGCTTTAATATTATTCCAGACGATATCCAGTTCTTCACACGGCATTGCATACTCCAGACGATAAGAATTATGACCGGCCAGTTCTTCGCTGACCGGGTCATTCAGGTGACAGACCTTCCCTGCGGCTAGTTGGCGCTGCGTTCGTCCTTGCGTGCGCGACCTAATAAGGTCAATGCTGCCTCGCGCGCAATTTTTCCGCAATACAATACCTGATAAATTTCCTCGGTTATTGGCATTTCGACGCCGAACCGGTGCGCCAGCGCACGCACTTCTTTGGTATTGCGATAGCCCTCAACCACCTGGCCGATCTTCTCCTGCGCGCCTTCGACATCCATGCCCTGACCGAGCATCATGCCAAAACGGCGGTTGCGCGACTGATTGTCGGTACAGGTCAGCACCAGATCGCCCAGCCCCGCCATGCCCATAAAGGTAGCAGGATCGGCACCCAGCGCCGCGCCAAGCCGCGACATCTCCGTTAAACCGCGAGTGATAAGCGCCGTGCGCGCATTGGCGCCAAAGCCGATGCCATCAGACATGCCTGCGCCAATCGCAATCACGTTCTTCACCGCGCCGCCAAGCTGCACGCCAATAAAGTCCGGGTTGCTGTAGACGCGAAGGCTCTTGCCGCAGTGCAGCAGCTGCTGAAGATCGTCGGCAAACTGCGGGTCGGTGGAGGCTAAAGAGATTGCCGTCGGCATTCCCGCCGCCAGCTCTTTGGCGAACGTCGGGCCGGAGATCACCGCCAGCGGAATAGAGGAGCCTAAGACTTCACGCGCCACGTCCTGTAACAGACGCCCGGTTTCCGCCTCCAGCCCTTTTGTCGCCCAGACAATGCGCGCATCGCTGCGCATCAGCGGTTTGATCTGTGCCAGCACCTCGCCAAAGACGTGGCTTGGCACCACGACCAGAATGTCGCGGCTGGCGGTCAGCGCGCGGGCAAGGTCGCTCTCAAGCTCAAGGGTGTCGGGGAAAGGTACATCGGGCAGGAACGCCACGTTGCAACGGTCGCGTTGCAGCGTCGCGATATGTTTCGGGTCATGGCCCCACAGCACAACCTGGTGGCCATTTCTTGCCAGCGTGATGGCAAGAGCGGTGCCGTAAGAGCCGGCACCGATCACAGTCATTGCAGCATTAAGCGCGTTCATCAGGCATCCTGATGTTGTTCAGCACCTTCGCCAGCCTGCTGTTGCAGATAGTTCATAAACAGCGCATCAAAGTTCACCGGCGCAAGGTTCAGTTGCGGGAAGGTACCACGGGAAACCAGGCTGGTTACGCACTCGCGAGCATACGGGAACAGAATGTTCGGGCAGTATGCGCCGAGGCAATGCGCCATCTGGTTGCCATCGATGCCGTCGATAGAGAAGATGCCACCCTGCTGTACTTCGCACAGGAATGCGGTTTCTTCGCCCAGCGAAGCGGTTACGGTGACACGCAGCACCACTTCATAAACGCCTTCAGCCAGCTGGCTGGAAGCGGTATCCAGATCAAGTTTAACTTCCGGCTGCCAATCTTTCTGGAAAACTTGCGGCGCATTCGGCGCTTCGAAGGAAACGTCCTTGGTGTAGATGCGCTGAATCTGGAAAGTCATTTCGGTGCTGTTTTGTTCTGACATAGTAAAACCCTTTCGTGTTGTCCTTAAATACGCCGCCCCGGAACGGGGAAACGCAAAAATTAGCGCAAGAGGGGATCAAGTCCACCACGTGAATCAAGCGCATACAAGTCGTCACAGCCGCCAATGTGCTGCGCATCAATAAAAATCTGCGGAACCGTCGTCCGGCCGCTGCGCTGGATCATCTCTTCACGCTTCGCCGCATCGCCATCAATAGGCAGTTCGTTGAACGTCACGCCCTTGCTGTTCAGCAGCGCTTTCGCACGGATGCAGAACGGGCAGGTCGCTTTGGTGTAGATTTCAATATTGGCCATGACTCACTCCTGTTTTTACCCCGAGGGATTTTACGCCGCAGACGCTCCCCCGCCGCCTGAAAGGTTATCGGGGGAACCGCTGCGCCATAACGACGCGGGGGTAAATTATTTGCCGCGTACCAGCGGAAGGTTTTCGCCGCTCCAGCCCGCGATGCCTTCTTTCAGTACAAAGACTTTTTCGAACCCGGCTTTATTCAGCGCGCTGGCAGGTTCTTGCGCCTGCATGCCGGATCCATCCACAACTATAATGGGTTGTGCTTTGTGCTTTTCCAACTCGCCGACGTTATTTGCTTTGATATCTGCAGGCAGCAGGTTGATGGCGCCGGCGATATGGCCTTTACGGAAGTCGTCACGCTGACGCAGGTCGACAACAACGGCTTCTTCTTTGTTGATAAGACGCGTCGCTTCACCACGGGTAATGACTTTAACTTTCGACATCAACCCTTTAAAGGTGGTGAACAGTACCGCACCCAGCAGCGCGATCCACGCGATGCTCAGGACCGGGTGACGGCCGATGAATTGCATAATTTCTTGCATGGGGGGTTACAACTCCCGACTAAGTGATAAAAAAACCAGGGAAGGAGTATACCTGTGCATTGCGGCAAATACAGCCAGTGAGCGCGATGTAATGTATTTTCTGCGGCCCGTCACGAAAAAAAAGCCGCCTTCACCGCCGGCTCTGGCGTCGCCCGTTCCCTTTCTTTGATCTTTTACGGTGATTTGATCGATTCAGCTGTAGTAAAATTACGCAAAATTTCTGTCTTTGAGCATGAGGTTGTCGCAATGTCGGTTTCTAAAAAACCTATGGTACTGGTGATTCTGGATGGCTACGGCTACCGCGAAGACCAGCAGGATAACGCCATTTTCAGCGCTAAAACGCCGGTAATGGACGCACTGTGGGCAAAACGTCCACACACTCTGATTGATGCATCCGGTCTGGAAGTCGGTCTGCCGGACCGCCAGATGGGCAACTCCGAAGTGGGTCACGTTAACCTCGGCGCCGGTCGTATCGTGTACCAGGATCTGACCCGTCTGGATGTTGAAATCAAAGAACGCACCTTCTTCGCCAATCCGGTCCTGACTGGCGCGGTCGACAAAGCCGTCGCCGCAGGCAAAGCGGTACATATCATGGGCCTGATGTCTCCTGGCGGCGTGCACAGCCACGAAGATCACATCATGGCGATGGTCGAACTGGCCGCCGAGCGCGGCGCAGAGAAAATCTACCTGCACGCCTTCCTTGATGGCCGCGATACCCCGCCGCGCAGCGCTGAAGCCACGCTGGCGAAATTCGAAGCCAAATTCACCGCGCTGGGCAAAGGCCGCATTGCGTCTATCATCGGCCGCTACTACGCCATGGACCGCGACAACCGCTGGGATCGCGTAGAACAAGCTTATGATCTGATGACGCTGGCCAAAGGCGAATTCCAGGCCGACACCGCGGTTGCAGGTCTGCAGGCAGCCTATGCCCGTGATGAAAACGATGAGTTCGTGAAAGCGACCGTTATCCGCGCCGCCGGCCAGGCCGATGCGGCAATGGAAGATGGCGACGCGCTGATCTTCATGAACTTCCGCGCTGACCGCGCGCGCGAAATCACCCGCGCCTTCGTTAATGCCGATTTCGACGGCTTCGCGCGCAAAAAAGTGGTTAATCTCGACTTCGTGATGCTGACCGAATACGCGGCAGACATCAAAGTGGCCTGCGCTTACCCGCCGACATCTCTGGTTAATACCCTGGGCGAGTGGATGGCGAAGAACGACAAAACCCAGCTGCGTATCTCTGAAACCGAGAAATACGCGCACGTCACCTTCTTCTTTAACGGCGGCGTAGAAGACCCGTTCAAAGGCGAAGACCGCATTCTGATTAACTCGCCGAAAGTGGCGACCTACGATCTGCAGCCGGAAATGAGCTCCGCCGAGCTAACCGAAAAACTGGTTGCGGCGATCAAAGGCGGCCAGTACGACACCATTATCTGCAACTACCCGAACGGCGATATGGTAGGCCATACCGGCGTAATGGAAGCGGCGGTGAAAGCGGTTGAAGCGCTGGATCACTGCATCGAGCAGGTTACCCAGGCCGTTGAATCCGTCGGCGGACAGCTGCTGATCACCGCAGACCACGGCAACGCCGAGCAAATGCGCGATCCGGCCACCGGCCAGGCGCACACCGCGCACACCAACCTGCCGGTTCCGCTGATCTACGTGGGCGACAAAAACGTGAAAGTGGCCGAAGGCGGCAAGCTTTCCGACATCGCGCCAACCATGCTGTCGCTGATGGGAATGGAAATCCCGCAAGAGATGACTGGCAAGCCGCTGTTCATCGTGGAATAATCCTTCCCCATGAGGGGAAAGGCGACTTATTCAATTACATGGATCGCAACGGCTGTTCGATCCGTTCTTTACGCCAGCGCGCTTAGCGCTGGCGTATTGCTGTGCGCCGCATCCGCTCACGCTGATGATCGCGACCAGTTGAAGTCTATTCAGGCTGATATCGCCGCCAAACAGCGCGCGATTAAGCAACAGCAACAGCAACGCGCCTCTTTGCTCGCGCAGCTTAAAGCGCAGGAAGAAGCGATCTCCGCCGCCGCGCGCAAGCTTCGTGAAACCCAGGACACGCTAAACCAGCTCAATAAGCAGATCGACGACATGAACGCGTCTATCGCCAGGCTGGAGCGCCAGCGCGCCTCGCAGGAGCGTAATTTGGCCGCGCAGCTTGATGCCGCGTTCCGCCAGGGGCCGCACACCGGCATGCAGATGATCCTCAGCGGCGAAGAGGGGCAACGTAACCAGCGCCTGCAGGCCTATTTCGGTTACTTCAACCAGGCCCGCCAGGAAACCATCGCCCAGCTCAAGCAGACGCGTGAAGAAGTCGCGGTGCAGAAATCGATGCTCGAAGAAAAGCAAAGCCAGCAGCAAACGCTGGTTTACGAGCAAAAGGCGCAGCAGGCCAAGCTTGAGCAGGCGCGCAACGAGCGTAAAAAGACGCTCTCCAGCCTCGAATCCTCCATTCAGAAAGGCCAGCAGCAGCTAGGCGAAATGCGGGCCAACGAATCGCGTCTGCGCGGCCGTATCGCCCAGGCGGAAGCGGCAGCCAAAGCCCGCGCTGACCGCGAAGCTCGCGATGCCCAGGCGGTTCGCGACCGCCAGCAGGAAGCCTCCCGTAAAGGCACCACCTATAAACCAACCGAAAGCGAACGTTCGCTGATGTCGCGAACCGGCGGCCTCGGCGCGCCGCGCGGACAAGCCTTCTGGCCGGTACGCGGCACAATTCTTCATCGTTATGGCGAACAGCTGCAAGGTGAACTACGTTGGAAAGGGATGGTTATCGCTGCGTCTGAAGGCACCGAAGTCAAAGCCATTGCCGATGGTCGCGTGATCCTCGCCGACTGGCTGCAGGGCTACGGCCTGGTGGTGGTTGTTGAACACGGCAAAGGCGACATGAGCCTTTACGGCTATAACCAAAGCGCGCTGGTCAGCGTCGGTACCCAGGTCCGCGCGGGCCAGGCTATCGCGCTTGTCGGCAGCAGCGGCGGTCAGGGTCGTCCGTCGCTCTATTTCGAAATTCGCCGCCAGGGTCAGGCGGTCAATCCACAGCCGTGGTTGGGAAGATAAGTTTTGCTTCAATTTCGCATCATTGCACTTGCTGTAGCCGGTTCACTGGCTATGGCGGCACCGGTTTTCGCCGGTAAACTCTCTATTGTCATCGATGATTTCGGCTATCGCCCGCAAACGGAAAACAAGGTGCTAGCGCTGCCGCCGACAATTTCCGTCGCCGTGCTGCCAAACGCGCCCCACGCCCGGGAAATGGCGACGAAAGCGCATAATATGGGCCACGAAGTGCTGATCCATCTACCGATGGCGCCGCTTAGCAAACAGCCGCTGGAAAAAGACACCCTACGCCCGGATATGAGCAGCGACGAGATCGAGCGCATTATCCGCGAAGCCTATGGCAAAGTGCCGTACGCCGTCGGGCTGAACAATCACATGGGTAGCGCCATGACCTCCAACCTGTTCGGTATGCAGAAGGTGATGCAGGCGCTGGAGCGCTACAACCTCTATTTCCTCGATAGCGTCACCATTGGCAACACCCAGGCCATGCGCGCCGCCCAGGGCACCGGCGTGAAAGTCATCAAACGTAAGGTGTTCCTCGACGATACACAGAATGAGGCGGATATCCGTAATCAGTTCAACCGCGCTATCGCGCTGGCGCGGCGTAACGGTTCGGCGATTGCGATTGGTCACCCGCATCCTTCGACAGTGCGGGTGTTGCAGCAAATGGTCTATAACCTACCGCCGGATATCACGCTGGTGCGCCCAAGCAGCCTACTCAACGAACCGCAGGTTGATAACTCAACGCCAAATAACACGCTACCGCCGACGCAGAACGTGCCGCAGCCGCAGAAACCGCGTAATCCGTTCCACGGCGTGAAGTACTGCAAGCCGAAACGCCCGCTGGAGCCGGTGAACGCCAGCCGCTTCTTTAACATTCTCAGCGAAAGCATCAGCCAGAGCGCGTTGGTGCAGTACTACCAGTTGAAATGGCAGGGCTGGGATAGCCCCACCAACTAAATCGTTCGGGAATCCGTGTGCTTTTCGACAGCGGATTCCTGCTTCTCCTGATGGGCATACCAGGCCTTAAAGTATTTTAGAAAACTATAAAAGGTCGCATATAGTCCGGTGACGACACCAACCTTGCCCTTTCGCCACGCCCCGCTAAACAGATACCACTTAAAAAACGCGCCAATCGCGCTAACGATCCCGCGACTGAGCGAAGGCCTGATCTTTTGCGCCTTCACCAGCCGGGTGGTGTAGCTGTTAAGCTTGTTAAACACCTCATGCAGGGAATAGAAAGTGTCGTGGCGAACAAACCCCGGTAGCCGGTGCGAGGTGAGATGACCAACTACCTGATCGTCCACCGGACGTAGGTTGAAACCCGCCTGCTGGCGGTTGAACAGGCGCACTGGAAAATCCGGCGATGAGACGGGATAAATCGTTCGTACCTGCTCGCCAAGCACAAACCAGTAGCGCGGCAAGCGCCAGGCACAGCTCGGGTCGGGTTCATCCCCGGCTTTGAGCGCCAGTATCGCCGCAACCACCTCTTCATCGAGAATTTCATCACTGTCCATGCACAGCACCCAGTCATGGGTCGCCAGCGACGTTGCGTAGTTCATCTGCGCGCCGTGGGCCGTATAAGGGTGATGGTGGACCGTTAAACCAAACTGCTGGCATATCTGCAGCGTCTCGTCGGTACTGCCGGAATCAACAACAATAAACTCATCCGCCACCCGCATCAGCGGCGGCAATACATCCCGTAATAAACGAGCTGAATTACAGGTAAGCAAGCATACTGAGAGTTTAAACATAGTGTTTATACGGTTAAACGA
>CABUCP010000044.1 GCA_902490055.1 uncultured Klebsiella sp.
TTACGCAGACTGAATAATACTTGTTAACTCGCAAACGCCGCCGTTCTTATTCCGAGAGCGGCCGCGTTTGTGCGCCAATCATCTCAGCAGGAATAGGCTATGCGATTCACGATTATTTCGACCAAAGCCGGTCATCAGCCACCGCAGGGCAGCTGTGACTTTTACGCGCCGGGCGGTACCATTGGGCGCGGCACGGACAACAACCTGGTGCTGCCGGATGACGACCGCGCCATCTCTCGCCTGCAGGCCATCGTCCACGTGGCGACGGATGGCGAGTGTAAAATCACCAACCGCGGTAACGTCACCCGGGTAGTACTTAACGATATCCCGCTTGAGCGGGGACGTCAGGTTGAGTTGCAGGACGGCGACATCCTTAGCATCGACGAGTACCGCATTGAGGTAAACGATCTGCTGTTGGATAGCCAACCGGTCAGCCGTATGGCGGCCAGCGGCCAACCGCCTGCCGCGAAGCCGACCACGCCGCCGCCGGCCGCAACGCCAGCAGCGACGGAAGCCGCGCCAACCGCCGTGCCGTCGGCAATCTGGGATAGCCTGATGGAAGAATTTTCCATTTCCGACAGCATCTCCAGCAGCCGGGCCAAACCGCAGGCCGATCTCACACCGAATCCGTTTGCCGAGCCTAAGGCTACCGAACGTAATCCAGAAGATCCGCTGGCGATGTTCACCGACAGCGAGCCTCTGTTCGAACGCCCGGCGGTGGCGACTGACGACCTGTTTGCCGATGACACGCCATTTAACGGCAACAGCATCTTTGCCGACGTCACGCCAACCACCCTCGTGCCGCCCGACGAAAAACCGGTGCAGTCGACAACGGTTGAACCGCAGGAAGAGTTGGATCCGCTGGCCCTGTTTGGCGGCGACACGGGCGCGAAAACCGTGCGTAATGACGATCCGCTGGGCTTGATGGGCGGGGCGCCGCTGACTCCGGTTGATACTTTCAGCACCGAAGAGGCTGTTAAAACGACATCGTCTAAGACGCCCGACGAGCCGGATGCGATCTTCGAATCCCCGTTATTTATGAGCCAGCCGCCGCAGGAACCGCCGGCTACCATCCCTGAGCCGCGACATGAGCCCATTCGTTCGCAGCCGATGCCTGCCGAACCTGAAGTTGCGCCGGAAATAACTCTGCCGACGCCACAGACCGTGGTACGCCAGGCGGCGCAGACGCCGAAAGGGCGATTAAGTATCGATCCGCTGCGCAATGAGGCCAGCGCCGCCAGCACCCCGCAGGCTGGTAACGGTGAAGTACTCCAGGGTGAGCTACTGGACGCCTTGCTCGAAGGCATGGGACTTGGCGATATGCAGCCGGTACCGCAGTTTGATAAAGAGAACATGCGCCAGTTCGGACAGATGCTGAGCATGTTTTCACAGGGTACCGTTGCGCTACTCTCGTCGCGTTCGATCCTCAAGCGCGGCGTGAAAGCCGACATGACGATGGTGCTGGATGACGCCAACAATCCGTTTAAGCTGCTGCCGTCGGGTAAAACCGTACTGATGCAGATGTTCGGCGCGCGGATGCCGGGCTTTATGCCGCCGAAAAAATCGGTTCGCGATGCGCTGATTGACCTGCAGGCTCACCAGTTGGGGATGATCTCCGGGATCCGCGCGATTATCGCCGCGATGCTGCAATCGTTTAATCCTGAGCAGTTGGAAGAAGAGGCCAGACGCGACGGCGCCATCTCTCGCCTGGCGCTGCCGGCCAGCCGTAAAGCGGCGCTATGGGACCACTTCGTACGCACCTATGGCGAAACCGCCGGTGAAATTGAAGACGATTTCCATACCTTATTTGGCGAGGCATTCCTCTATGCCTACGACATGGAAGTCAATCAATACAAAGACTCACAAAGCGGATCGGAAGAATAATGGATATCACCACGGCTTCTCTTTCCCGTCAGGGAACCCGCGCCACCAATCAGGATCAGACCGGCGAAAATGTCGGCGAACGCTCCGCCTGCTTTGTAGTCTGCGACGGCGTTGCCGGGCTACCCGGCGGTGAGATGGCGGCGGAACTGGCGCGCAACGCCATCCTTGAACAGTTTGACGGCGATAATCATCTCAACCCGCAGGCTATTCGCCGATATGTTCAGCAGGCCAACGGCGCCATTCGGCAACAGCAGCAGGCGACGCCGGATTATCACCGGATGGGCACGACGCTGGTGAGTTTGTTTATCGACCGCGATTATAAACTGGCTTACTGGGCGCACGCCGGCGACAGCAGGCTGTACCTGTTCCGCCGCGGCTGGCTGTATCACGTCACCACCGACCATAGCTTGGTTCAGCAGATGAAAGATGCCGGGCATCAGACTGACGATATCAATAGCAATCTGTTGTACCGGGCGTTAGGCATGACCAGCGACGGCGCGGAGGCCAGCTACAGCGATGTGGTGCCGGTCGAAGACGGCGACGCCTTTTTGCTTTGCACCGATGGGTTCTGGCACGCCGTCGGCGAAGAGCAAATGAAATCCGCCCTGCAGATGGTCAACACCCCGCAGGAGTGGTTAACCCTGATGAATCAGTACCTTCAGAGAAACAATGATGGCGCTCAGGCCTCGCAAGATAACTACAGCGCCGTGGCGGTATGGATGGGCAGTCCGCAAGAGGCGACGCTATTGCACACGCTGGCGGACGCCGCGCAATTTTTCCCCCTGCGGGATTGAGACAGGCAGAGAAGGATTTTTATGAAACATTGGATATTGGGCGCGGCAATACTTGCCGCCACCGGCGTCGCGCAGGCGGAAAACTACCGCATCGTGCAATCGCCAGCGCAAAAACTGGATGTCTGGATCGATAACATTAAGGGTAATACCGCGCAAAGCTGGTGCGCCAACGAGGTCGCGCTGCGCATCGTCGCCAACGGCAATAAAAACGTTAAGGTGCTGGATAATTTCCTGCCGCGCGTCGGCGCGTTAATGGGGCATCAATGTTCACGTTTACAGCAGCTGAACTGGACGCTGGTTGATGGTAATAACGGGCGCATCGCCGAGGGCAGCGCGGCAAAAAATAAAAAATGGGCGGTAAAAGTCACGCCGGCAACAGTCGCCGCGACGGCGGAAAAACCGGCCGCACCGGCCTGGCTGCCGCCGGAAGAGAAGGCGGAAAAACTATCTCCCGTCGCCGACCGTACGCCGTGGCAGGAGTTCACCTTACAGGGTGGCTGCCGACTGCGCACCTTCTGGCAGGATAACGCCACGGCGCCGGCCTTGTTCATTCCGGCCGTTGAATCCGGCAACTGCGAAAAAGGCGGTTGGCTGAGCGGGCGCACGGTGATTACCCAATCGGCAAATGGCGAAGAAAAGCAAACTACCGTGACGTTCGTGCACGGTTTTCCGGTACTCGGCCTTAACGCCGCGGCTGACCCCAACAAACTGCTGATCACCGCGGTCAATAACCAACGCATGGTGGTCAGCCATGAGAACGCCCAACAAAGCTGGATGATTTTACCTTACGTCGCTAATCAGAACGGCTGGCAGATGACCGGCACGCTGGCTATCGAAATTTCCCGTGAGCTGGCAAACGATTCGGCACGCCTACAGGCGCGCGTGGATGCGGCACGTAGCGTATGGGCGCCCTGGCTGGCGCCTGATATCAAACTCAAGGTCGTATTGGTTGACGGCCTGCACCCGCTGCTGCGCGACCCGGCCGCCAGCGCCTGGCGTGCGGCAAATTGAGGAACGGCGATGAAGACTCTCTATCAACAACTGGCTGGCGAAAGCGTCAGCGCGGCGCTAACGCGTCTGGAAAGCGAGATCAAAAGCCGTCCCGCCGATGCCGATCTGCGGGCGGCATTCGTCCAGTTTTTGTGTCTGGGCGGTAACTGGTCGCGGGCGCGGGTACAGCTGAAGAGTTGGCTGGCGCTGAAACCGCAGTCCCAGCCCACGGTGACGCTGCTTGAACAAAGCATTCAGGGCGAACAGCAGCGTGACGATGTTTTTGCCGGTAACGCCCAGCCGCAAATGCCGGACAGCCAGTGGCCATGGCTATCGACACTGGTTTCCGCGCTCAATGCGCCGCTCGATATCGCCCAGCAACAGCGTTTGGCGGCATTCGAACAGGCGCCGCTTAACCCCGGCGAACTCAATCAAGTAGATGCGCCTGCGCAGCCCTTTACCTGGCTGATGGACGGCGATGCGCGTCTGGGGCCGGTCTGCGAACTTATCGTTAATGGGCGTTATTTCTGGCTGCCATTTGCCGCCATTGCCGAAATTCGTTTTCAGGCGCCGGCCAGCGTTACCGATCTGGTCTGGCGCCATGCGCTGGTGCGTCTGACCGACGGCAGCGAGCAGGTTTGCCAGATCCCCGCACGTTACCCTGTCACGCCGGAATCGGATCTTCGCTTCCAGCTGGCGCGGGCGACCGAGTGGCGGCCGCTGGACGACGACGGCATGCTGTATCAGGGCTACGGGCAGAAAGTGTGGCTTAACGATAACCAGGAATTCTCCATCCTCTCTCTCGACGTAGTGAGTTTTGCATGACTAAACCGGTACGTGACGACGACGCGCTACGCAGCGGCTGGCGGGCGCGTAGCAAGCAAGAGACCATCGGCGCGCGCGATAAAATGCAGCCGTCGCTGCTCGACCGCCTGACCGATAATCAGCCGCAAAAAAAATCGGAGCCGCTTAACAGTAATCTGATTACCCACAGCACGCTGCGTCGCCACGTGCTGCGCGACCTGCAGTGGTTGTTCAACACCATTAATCATGACGATCCGCAGGTGCTGGCCGATTTGGCGCAGGTGCGGCGCTCGGTGGTTAATTTCGGCGTCGCGCCGCTGGCGGGTAAGCGGATGTCGGATATCGAATGGCAGGATATTCAGCGCAAACTTACCGAGGCGATCGTCAGCTTCGAACCACGCATTCTGCCGCAGGGGTTACAGGTCCGCTGTATTTCTGATACCCAGTCACTGGATTTACACAACGTCCTGTCGATTGAAATCAAAGGGCGGCTGTGGTGCGTGCCATATCCATTAGATTTTCTGTTCCGTACCGATGTGGACCTTGAAAATGGTCACTTTGAATTGAAAGACGCGGGGTAACGATGGAAGGCAAGCTGCTTGAATATTACAACCGCGAACTGGCCTATCTCCGCGAGATGGGGGCTGAATTCGCCGAACGGTATCCGAAAGTTGCCGGACGCCTGGGAATGCGCGGCATTGAAGTCGCCGATCCCTACGTTGAGCGGATGATGGAAGGTTTCGCCTTTCTGACTTCACGCGTCCAGCTTAAAATGGACGCCGAATTTCCCCGCTTCTCCCAGCGCCTGCTGGAAATGATTGCGCCCAACTATCTGGCGTCTACGCCGTCGATGGCGATAGCCGAACTACAGCCGGATATCAACAAGGGCGACCTGAGCAAAGGGTTTGTCGTGCCGCGCGGTACGATGATGGACAGCCAGGCGCTGAAGAAAAATGGCGTTACCTGTAGCTACACCACCGCCCACGACGTAACTTTGCTGCCGCTGCGCATCGAGAAAGCCGAACTTGGCGGGATCCCGGCCGATGTGCCGCTTGCCGCGCTTGGCCTTAGCCAACGCGGCGCCGCCAGCGCTTTACGCATCCGCATGACCTGCGAAGGGGCGCAGAACTTGGGCCATCTGACCTTTGACCGGCTGGCGTGTTTCTTAAGCGGCCCGGATATAGAGGCGCTGCGCCTGCTGGAACTGATCCTCGCCCACCAGGTCGGAATAGTTTGCCAAACCACCGGGCGCGACCCCATTCGTCTGTCGCTGGGTGAAGAGGCGCTGCGGCAGGAGGGTTTTGCCGCCGACCAGGCTCTATTGCCGGAGGACCTGCGCAATTTTGATGGTTATCGTCTGCTGCATGAGTACTTTGCCTTCCCGGCACGCTTCCGCTTTATCAGCATCAACGGCCTGGGCAAGCTCATCGCCCAGTGCAAGGAAGAAAAATCTTTCGATATCATCATTCTGCTGGATAAAACCGACGCTCGCCTTGAGCAGGTGGTTGAAGCCAGCCACTTTGCGCTGCACTGCACGCCGGTCATTAATCTGTTTCCGAAAATTGCGGCCCGACAGACGCTCAGCGACAGCCAGCATGAATACCATTTGGTGGTCGATAACATCCGCCCGCTGGACTATGAAATCTATTCGGTAAGTAAAATTCACGGCAGCGCCGACGGCCACCGCGACGATCGCGAGTTCCGTCCATTCTGGAGTTCATGGAGCCAGGATGCCGGCGACTATGGCGCCTATTTTTCATTACGCCGCGAGCAGCGGGTGCTCTCCGAACATGCGCTGCGCTACGGAACCCGCACCGGCTATACCGGGTCGGAAACCTTTGTCTCGCTGGTCGATGAACAGCATGCGCCGTGGCAGGAGGATTTACGGTACATCACCGCTGAAGTGTTGTGCACCAGCCGCGACCTGCCGCTGATGCTACAGCAGGATCTGGGGCAGTTTGTGCTGGCGGATTCGCTGCCGGTGAAAACGCTGAAAATGCGCAATGGCCCCACGCCGCCGCGCCCGGCACTGGCGGAGGGGCTGAGCACCTGGCGGCTGATAAGCCAGCTGCAGATGAACTATCTCAGCCTGATGGACGGCGAAAATGGCGAAGGGGCCGCCGCGCTACGTCAGCTATTAGGTCTGTATGCCGGGCTCGCGGAAACCGCCGTCGCCCGGCAAATAGAAGGCGTGCGCAACTGCGTGCTCGAACCGGTGCACCGCAGAGTGCCAGAACCTGGGCCGATCGTATTCGCCCGCGGCATCGGTATTACCTTAACCGTCGATGAACGCGCCTTTTCCGGCGCCAGCCCGTGGCTATTCGGCAGCGTACTGGAGCGCGTCTTCGCCCGGCTGGTGTCGCTGAACAGCTTTACCGAGTTCACCTTATGCAGCCAGCAGCGCGGCGAGATCGGTTACTGGGCGCCGCGCATGGGTAAAAGGGCGTTGATATGAGTGAAACGCTGGCCACTATTCACCGCCTGACGCCGCTGGCGGACCATTTCTGGCGTGGCGTAACGGCTGCTCCCTGGCGTTATGATCTCTTTCATCTGCTGCGCCGGGTCGATGCGCAGGGCGGCGAACGTTATCCGCTGGGGCGCGCGCCGCTGCCGAAGTTTGAATCGCTACGCATCGGCCAAACGCCATCGATGGGGTTTGCTCCGGCGACCTTAGCCAGCGCGCAACAGCGCGACAACAGCAGCCTGCATGAGATTTCGATTCTCAGCTTTGGTCTGTTCGGCCCCAACGGCCCGTTACCGGTGCATATGACCGAATATGCCCGCGAGCGCATCCACCATCATCAGGATGATAGCCTGAGCGCCTTTGCCGATCTGTTTCACCATCGTCTGACGCTGCTGTTTTACCGCGCCTGGGCGGACGCCCAGCCAACGGTATCGTTAGACCGTGCCGACAACCGGCGCTTTGAGCACTATCTCGCGTCACTAATCGGTATGGGGCAGCCGGGACAGCTGGAAAAGGGCGAACTTAGCCCGCACGCGCGCTTCACCCACGCCGGGCACCTTAGCCGCCACGCCCGGGATCCGGAAGGGCTGGAAAAGATCCTGCGTAACTTCTTTAAAGTGCCGGTCAATATTATTAGCAACGTGCCGCAGTGGATGCCGCTCACCGTGCGGGAGCAGGCGCAGCTGGGGGCGGGAAGGCGCTTGCCGCGCTTAGGCGTCTCAGCGTTTCTCGGCGTCGCGGTACGCGATGTACAACATAAGTTTTGTCTCGAAATCGGCCCTCTGAGCGCTGACGACTATGTCCGCTTCCTCCCCGGCGAAAAAGCGGTCAACGAATTACGCGACTGGATCCGCCAGTACCTTGGGATCGAGTACGCATGGGAAGTACGGGTGCTTATCCGCAGCGAGGAAGTGCCGGCTACGGTACTCAGCGGCGGCGGCAAACTTGGCTACAGCACCTGGCTTGGCCACCAGCCAACCCCCACGCCGCGTGGCGATTTAGTATTTTGCGTGGAGAAGACCGACGCCTGACGTTGGCCTGCTCTCTGACACCTGTCTTTAATGTTATCAATGGAACCGAACATGTCAGAAATCAGCCGTGCCGTGCTTTTCGGCAAACTGGATACGCTGTTGTTTACCTCGCTGGAAAGCGCAACCGCCTTTTGTAAACTGCGCGGTAACCCTTACGTCGAGCTGGTGCACTGGCTGCATCAACTGATGCAGCATCAGGATGGCGATCTGCAACACCTTATTCGCCACTTCGCCCTTGATGAGCAGGCGTTAACCCGCGATATTCTCGCCGCGCTGGATGCGCTGCCGCGCGGCGCCAGCTCGGTATCCGATCTCTCCGAACATATCGATAGCGCCGTTGAGCGCGCCTGGGTATACGGCTCACTGAAATATGGCGTCAACCGCATCCGCGGTGGCCATCTGCTGATTGGCCTACTGAAAACCTGGAATCTCGCCAACATACTGAAGGGTATTTCGCCGCAGTTTAGCAAAATCAATGTTGAAGCCTTGAGTGAAAGCTTCGATACGCTGCTGGCCGCCAGTAAAGAGAGCCAACAGGCCGTCGCCGCAACCGCTGATAGCGGCGCGCTGCCGACGGCGCAGGGGACGCTGGCCCAGTACGGACAAAATCTGACGCAGCGGGCGCAGGACGGCAAAATTGATCCGGTAGTCGGCCGTGATGAAGAGATCCGCCAGATGGTGGATATTCTGATGCGTCGTCGACAAAACAACCCGCTGCTGACCGGTGAAGCCGGCGTCGGTAAAACCGCGGTGGTGGAAGGGCTGGCGCTGCGTATTGCCGCAGGCGATGTCCCGGAGCCGCTGCGCGATATTCAGCTGTGGTTACTGGATATCGGCATGCTGCAGGCCGGCGCGGGCATGAAAGGGGAATTTGAAGCCCGTCTACAGGCGTTAATTAACGAAGTACAGTCCAGCCCAACGCCGGTCGTGCTGTTTATCGACGAGATCCACACGCTGATTGGCGCAGGCGGCCAGCAGGGTACCGGCGATGCGGCGAACCTGTTAAAACCGGCGCTGGCGCGCGGCCAACTGCGGACCATCGGCGCGACCACCTGGGCGGAGTATAAAAAATATATAGAGAAGGATCCGGCGCTAACCCGCCGTTTCCAGACGGTACAGATCCACGAGCCGGATGAAGAAAGGGCGCTGCTGATGCTGCGCAGCACCGTGTCGCCGCTGGAGAACCATCACCGGGTGCTGTTGCTTGATGAAGCGGTAAATGCGGCGGTGAAGCTGTCGCATCGCTATATTCCCGCCCGCCAGCTCCCGGACAAAGCGGTAGCGCTGCTGGATACCGCCTGTGCTCGCGTCGCCGTTAGCCAGAGCGCGCCGCCGCCGCAGCTGGAAGATTGCCAGCAGCGTATAGCCGCGCTGGATGTCGAACTTGAGATAGCCCTGCGCGAAAACCGGGTTGCCATTGGCGATGCTCAGCGCATTGAGCAACTCAAGCAGGCGCGCCAGCAGCAGGAAACCGAGCGCGATGCCCTGCAAAGCCGCTGGGAGCAGGAGCGCGCGCTGGTCGATGAAGTGATCGCGTTACGAGCGCAATTGCAGGAGGCCGACGACGACGCGCAGCCCGCGCTGCGCCAGATTCTGGCGGAAAAACAGCTGGCGCTGCAGACCGTGCAGGGCGAAATGCCGCTGCTGTTCGCGGCGGTGGATGAGAACGTGGTGGCGGCGGTGGTCTCTGACTGGACCGGTATTCCGCTGGGGCGGATGGTCAAAAACGAAATTGATGCCGTCCTGAGCCTCGCCGATACGCTCAACCAGCGGGTGATCGGCCAGCGCCACGGGCTGGATCTGATCGCCAAACGGGTGCGAACTTCACGCGCGCGCCTCGACGACCCGAATAAGCCGGTCGGCGTCTTTATGCTTTGCGGCCCGTCCGGCGTCGGTAAAACCGAAACCGCGCTGGCGCTGGCGGAATCGCTGTACGGCGGCGAGCAGAACGTTATCACCATCAATATGAGCGAATTCCAGGAAGCGCATACCGTCTCAACCCTGAAGGGCGCGCCGCCGGGTTATGTCGGTTACGGCGAAGGCGGTGTGCTGACCGAAGCGGTGCGCCGCCGCCCGTATAGCGTGGTGCTGTTGGATGAGATTGAGAAAGCGCACCCGGACGTGCACGAAATCTTCTTCCAGGTGTTTGACAAAGGCTGGATGGAAGACGGCGAGGGGCGCCATATCGATTTCCGCAACACTATCATTATCTTAACATCCAACGTCGGTACCGAGCTGATCGGCGCTATGTGCGCTGACCCGGATCTGATGCCGGAGCCGGAAGCACTGAGCGCCGCGCTGCGCCAGCCGCTGCTGCAGGTCTTCCCGCCGGCGCTGCTCGGCCGCCTGCTGGTGGTACCGTACTATCCGCTGAGCGATGCGATGCTGGCGCAAATTGTTCGCCTGCAGCTGGCGCGCATTCAGCGCCGTCTGCAGGATAATCACAACATTATCTGCGAGATTGACGATAGCGTCGTCGAGCAGGTGGTTCAGCGCTGTAGCGAAGTGGAATCCGGCGGGCGTATGGTCGATGCGATTCTGACCAATACCTTGTTGCCGCAGATGAGCCAAATTCTGTTAACCGCCAATCGCAACGATGAGCAATTTACGCAACTGCGCATCAGCTATGCGCAGGGCGAGTTTCATTGTCAGTTTGCCGCGTAACACCATCACAAAGTGAGTCTTAAGATGACGGATCACGAAAACAATCGGACTGTCCTGAACGCGCTGCCGGTCGGGTATCGTTTTAACGAATTTGAAGTAAAGGAAGTGATTGGCGGCGGCGGTTTCGGCATTGTGTATCGCGCCTGGGACCATCAGCTGGAACGGACCATCGCGATTAAAGAGTTTATGCCTTCTTCGCTGGCGGTACGTAACGAAGATATGACCCTGGTGCTGCGCAGCGAGCGCTTCAGCAAAGCCTTCTCCGCCGGATTAAACAGCTTTATCCAGGAGGCGCGACTGCTGGCGCGCTTTAACCATCCCAACTTGCTGCATGTGCTGCGTTTCTGGGTGCAGAATGACACCGCCTATATGGGCACACTGTTTTATAGCGGCACCACCTTGAGCCGCCTGCGCGAGCAGCAGCCGGAATTGATTGATGAGGCGTGGATCCGCCGAATGCTGCCGATGATATTTGGCGCGATTCGTACCATCCACGACGCCGGCTATCTGCATCGCGATATTTCACCGGAAAATATCCAAATCCAGGATAACGGCCTGCCGGTACTGCTCGATTTCGGTTCGGCTCGCCGGACCATTGGCAACCTCGCCGACGAAACCGAAACCATGCTGCGCCCGGGCTATGCGCCCATCGAGCAGTATACCGATGATAATGAAAGCGAACAGGGCGCCTGGACCGACATTTATGCCGTCGGCGCGGTGCTGCATACGCTGATCGTCGGCTCACCGCCGCCGGTAAGCGTAGTGCGCAGTATCCAGGATAACTATCAACCGTTGGCAGAACTGAAGCCGGCGGGCTACTCGCTGCCGCTGCTGCAGGCGGTGGATAAAGCGCTGGCGTTACGGGTTGAGGATCGTCCGCAGTCGATCGAAGCATTCGCTGCACTGATTGAAATGCCGGTTGCAAGCATTGACGACGTCTTATCGGTGAAAAAAACCGGCACCATGCTGGCGCTGGTCGAAGAGGAAGCGCAAGCGCCGGCCGCGAACGACTGGCGACGCTACAAGGTTCCGGGGATGGTCGCCGCAGGCGTGCTGGTCGGCATTATTACCGGCGGTGTGATGTTCAGCGGCAGCAGCAGCGAGGCACAACCTGCTGAGAGCGCCAGCGCGCAGCCGCAAACGCCGGTTGAGCCAGCCGCGCCACCGGCGGAAACCCGGACCGCTGCCACGCAGCCAGCGCCGCCCGCTGCCGTCAACGAGAGTAAACCGAGCGTCGCGGCGGCTGCGCCAATCGCCCAGGTCTACGTGCGTATGCGGGATGGGGAAAAGCTGACACTCAACGGCGAACCCCACCACACACAGCCGGCGACTAACGGCTTCGCCTCGCTGAAACTGGCGCCGGGACATTATGAAATTACCCTGCAGGGTAATGGACAAACCCGCGAACAAACGCTGGAGATCGCCAAACCGGGAACCTGGCTTATCAATCCATCGAGTTAGATGGCGCAATAGAGA
>CABUCP010000045.1 GCA_902490055.1 uncultured Klebsiella sp.
TGATAAGTAAGCGGGCATAGAGATGGTTGAGGATTCACAAGAAACGACGCATTTTGGCTTTCAGACGGTAGCCAAAGAGCAGAAGGCTGACATGGTGGCGCATGTATTCCATTCTGTCGCTGCAAAATATGATGTGATGAACGATTTGATGTCGTTCGGTATTCATCGCTTGTGGAAGCGCTTCACCATCGACTGCAGCGGCGTGCGTCGCGGGCAGACTGTGCTGGATCTGGCGGGCGGCACCGGTGACCTGACGGCGAAATTCTCCCGTCTGGTTGGGGAAACCGGTCGCGTCATGCTTGCCGATATCAACGATTCAATGCTCAAAATGGGCCGCGAAAAGCTGCGTAACATCGGGATTGTCGGCAATGTCGAATACGTGCAGGCCAACGCCGAAGCGCTGCCGTTTGCCGATAACACTTTTGACTGCATCACCATTTCATTTGGTCTGCGTAACGTTACCGATAAAGACAAGGCGCTGCGCTCGATGTACCGCGTACTGAAGCCGGGCGGGCGTCTGCTGGTGCTGGAGTTCTCCAAGCCGGTTCTCGATCCGTTGAGCAAAGCCTATGACGCTTACTCCTTCCACGTGCTGCCAAAAGTTGGCGAGCTGGTGGCGAACGATGCGGAAAGCTATCGCTACCTGGCTGAATCCATCCGCATGCACCCCGATCAGGACACCCTGAAAGGCATGATGCAGGAAGCCGGTTTTGAAAGCGTCGATTACTACAACCTGACGGCAGGTATCGTCGCGCTACACCGCGGCTATAAGTTCTGACAGGAGGGACGCTATGCCTTTCGCACCACTGGTCACCGCCGGTATTGAAACGGTTCTGAATACTTTTCTCTGGCGTGACCGCGCGCTCAAGCCGGCGCGCCAGCGCCTGCTGGGAAAAGTCCTGCGCGTAGAGCTTAAAGAGCTCTCGGCCCCCGTCGTGCTGGCCTATAGCGAGCAGCAAATCGACGTGCTTGGCGCGTGGGAAGGCGAGGCTGACTGTACCGTGATTACCCGTCTGAGCGTACTGCCGCAACTGCGCAATCGCCAACAGCTGACCGCGCTGATTCGCAGCGGCGATCTGGAAGTGCAGGGCGACCTGCAGGTTGTGCAGAACATGGTGTCGCTCTGCGATCTGGCGGAGTTCGACCCGGCAGAGCTGCTGGCGCCGTATACCGGCGATATCGTGGCGGAAGGGGTGAGCAAAGTCCTGCGCGGCGGCGCCCGCTTCCTGCTGCAGGGCGCGCAGAATCAACAGCGCTATGTCGCCGAAGCGATTACCGAAGAATGGCGTCTGGCGCCGGGTCCGTTGGAAATGGCCTGGTTTGCTGAAGAGTCCGCCGCCGTGGAACGCACGCTGGCCGCACTGGAAAAACGGCTGGAAACGCTGGAGGGCAAATGACGCCAGGAGAATTACGGCGCCTGTATTTTATCGTCCGCACCTTTTTGAGCTACGGGCTCGATGAGCTCATTCCCAAAATGCGTATCACGTTGCCGCTGCGCATCTGGCGGCGCATGTTATTCTGGATGCCGAATCGCCACAAAGACAAACCGCTTGGCGAGCGCTTACGCCTGGCGCTGCAGGAGCTGGGGCCGGTCTGGATTAAGTTCGGCCAGATGCTCTCCACCCGTCGTGACCTGTTCCCGCCGCAAATCGCCGATCAGCTGGCGCTGCTACAAGATCGCGTTGCGCCTTTCGATGGCAAGCTGGCGAAGCAGCAGATTGAGCAAGCGATGGGCGGGCTGCCCGTCGAAGCCTGGTTTGATGATTTTTCCATTGAGCCGCTGGCATCCGCGTCTATTGCTCAGGTCCATACCGCGCGCCTGAAAGATAACGGCAAAGAGGTGGTCATCAAGGTGATCCGCCCGGATATCCTGCCGGTCATTAAAGCGGACATGAAGTTAATCTACCGCCTGGCGCGCTGGGTTCCTCGTCTGCTGCCGGATGGTCGCCGTTTGCGTCCTCAGGAAGTGGTCCGCGAATATGAAAAAACGCTGATGGACGAGCTGAACCTGCTGCGCGAGTCAGCAAACGCTATTCAGCTGCGGCGCAACTTCGAAAATAGCCCGATGCTCTACGTACCGGAAGTCTATTCCGACTACTGCAGCGAAGGCATGATGGTGATGGAGCGGATCTACGGTATTCCGGTCTCCGACGTCGAGGCGCTGGAAGCGCAGGGCACTAATATGCAACTGCTGGCGGAACGCGGGGTACAGGTCTTCTTTACGCAGGTTTTCCGCGATAGTTTCTTCCATGCCGATATGCATCCGGGCAATATTTTCGTCAGCTACGATCATCCGCAGGACCCGCAATATATCGGTATCGACTGCGGTATCGTCGGCTCGTTGAATAAAGACGATAAGCGCTATCTGGCGGAAAACTTTATCGCTTTCTTCAATCGTGATTACCGCAAGGTTGCCGAGCTGCACGTGGATTCTGGTTGGGTGCCGCCCGACACCAACGTTGAAGAATTTGAGTTTGCTATTCGCACGGTTTGCGAGCCTATCTTTGAGAAGCCGCTGGCTGAAATCTCCTTCGGTCATGTACTGCTGAACCTGTTTAACACCGCGCGTCGCTTCAATATGGAAGTGCAACCGCAGCTGGTTTTGCTTCAGAAGACATTACTTTACGTAGAAGGGGTCAGTTAGACTTGTGGAAAACGGCGAAACCTTTCCTTGAGTCGTGGATTAAGGATCAGGTCGGCATTCCGGCGCTGGTACGCGCGTTTAAAGAAAAAGCGCCGTTCTGGATTGAACGGATGCCGGAAATACCTGAGCTGGTGTACCAAAGCCTGCAGCAGAGCAAACAGCTGCAGACCAGCGTCGATACCATCGTGCGCGACTTCCAGGTGCGACATGTGCGCCAGGGTCAGTCCCGTTATCTGTTTGGTATAGGCGCCGTTTTGCTTTTAAGCGGTACGCTGTTATTTATCCACCGCCCGGAGTGGGGCATGATGCCTGGCTGGCTAATGGCTGGCGGCCTGGTGACCTGGCTTATTGGTTGGCGAAAAACGCGCTGATGGGTTTCGCGTTTATCCTGGCGCATTGATTCTTGCGCGAAGTCATGTGAGCGGCCTGACAGAGAGGCGTCTCACCGGATGACGTGTATAATGCGCTCTCATCATTCATCATCTGTCATAGGGGAACGTGTATGGGTGGTATCAGTATTTGGCAGTTGTTAATTGTTGTCGTCATTGTAGTTCTGCTTTTCGGGACGAAGAAGCTGAGCTCGCTGGGGTCGGATTTAGGCGCATCGATCAAAGGCTTTAAAAAGGCCATGGGCGATGATGAAAAATCCGATAAACCTACGGCGGATGCAGATTTTGCAGCGAAGACTATCGCTGATAAACAAGATGATGCGAAAAAAGACGAGACAAAACGCCACGACAAAGAGCAGGTGTAATTCGTGTTCGATATCGGTTTTAGTGAACTATTGCTGGTGTTCGTGATTGGCCTCATTGTATTGGGGCCACAACGACTACCTGTCGCCGTTAAGACGGTGGCTGGCTGGATCCGTACGTTGCGCTCGTTGGCGACTACGGTACAAAATGAGCTTGCCCAGGAGCTAAAACTGCAGGAGTTTCAGGAGAGCCTGAAGAAGGTGGAGAAGGCCAGTCTGGATAACCTGACCCCGGAACTTAAGGCTTCGATGGATGAACTGCGCGAAGCGGCTGAATCCATGAAGCGCTCCTATACCGCCCACGATCCTGAGAAGGCAAGCGACGAAGCGAACACCATCCATAATCCGGTGGTTAAAGGCAGCGAAGCGCAGCGTCAGGATGTCACGCCGGCAACGGCGGAACATCAGGCTAGCGCCCCGGCCCATACGCCGGAACCCGCTGCTGAAGAGCAACCCGCTTCGCCGGCTGAAGTCCCGGCGGCCAAAGAAAAAGCCGCCGCGGCAGTGCCAGATTCTTCCCCCGCATCGAGTGATAAAGCGTAAAAATGGGCGTAGACGAGACTCAACCGTTAATTTCACATCTGATTGAGCTGCGTAAGCGTCTGCTCAACAGCATTATTGCTATCCTGGTGATTTTCCTGGCGCTGGTTTACTTCGCCAATGATATTTATCAACTGGTATCCGCCCCGCTTATCAGCAAAATGCCGGTAGGCGCGACGATGATCGCCACGGATGTCGCCTCTCCCTTCTTCACGCCGATCAAACTGACCTTTATGGTGTCGGTGATCCTGTCGGTACCGGTCATTCTGTACCAGGTATGGGCCTTCGTCGCACCAGCGCTGTACAAGCACGAACGTCGCCTGGTGATGCCGCTGCTGGTTTCCAGTACGCTGCTGTTCTATATCGGGATGGCTTTTGCCTACTTCGTGGTCTTTCCGCTGGCGTTCGGCTTCCTGACCCACGCCGCGCCGGAAGGGGTGCTGGTTTCTACCGATATCCGCAGCTATCTCGATTTCGTCATGGCGCTATTTATGGCCTTCGGCGTATCGTTTGAAGTGCCGGTCGCCATCGTCCTGCTGTGCTGGATGGGTGTCACGACGCCGGAAGATTTGCGTAAAAAACGGCCCTATGTGCTGGTGGGCGCCTTCGTGGTCGGCATGCTGCTGACGCCGCCGGACGTGTTCTCGCAAACGCTATTGGCGATTCCAATGTACTTCCTGTTCGAAGTTGGGGTGTTCTTTGCCCGCTTCTACACCGGCAAACGTCTGACGCGTGATGAAGATGCCGCCGCCGAAGAGGCGGAGCGCAAAGAAGAGTAATAACGCCAACCGCCCGTCAGGGCGGTTGTCATATGGGAGTTACGATGTTTGATATCGGCGTGAATCTGACCAGCTCACAGTTTGCCCGCGATCACGATGAGGTGGTGGCGCGCGCGCAGGCGGTGGGCGTCCATGGGATGTTGCTGACCGGCACTAA
Organism: uncultured Klebsiella sp.; assembly: GCA_902490055.1. Classification (GTDB taxonomy): domain Bacteria; phylum Pseudomonadota; class Gammaproteobacteria; order Enterobacterales; family Enterobacteriaceae; genus Klebsiella. The sequence goes on from CABUCP010000045.1 coordinate 4,872, forward strand.
CTTGCATGAGAGCCAGCAGGCAAAAACGCTGGCCGGTTATTACGCTAACTGCTGGTCAACCGCGGGCGTCCATCCGCACGACAGCAGCCACTGGACTGAGTCGGTCGCCGACGAAATTCACGCGCTGGCGCGTGAGCCGCAGGTGGTGGCCATTGGCGAATGCGGCCTCGATTTCAACCGCAATTTCTCAACGCCGCAGGAGCAGGAAAAGGCATTCAGCGCCCAGTTGGCGCTGGCGGCCGAGCTGTCGATGCCGGTATTTTTACACTGCCGCGACGCCCACGAACGCTTCCTGGCGTTGCTGGAGCCCTGGCTGGATAAACTGCCCGGCGCCGTTGTGCACTGCTTTACCGGTAGCCGTGAAGACGTTCGTGAATGTCTCGAACGCGGGCTATTTATCGGGATTACCGGCTGGGTGTGCGATGAGCGCCGCGGTCTGGAACTCCGCGAGCTGCTGCCGGATATTCCGGCGGATCGCCTGCTGTTGGAGACTGATGCGCCGTATCTGCTGCCGCGTGACATGAAACCCAAGCCCTCCTCGCGGCGTAACGAACCCGCTTATCTGCCGCATATCCTGGCAAGCGTAGCAGGTTGGCGCAACGAGGAAGCGCAGTGGTTGGAAGAGGTTACGGATGCGAACGTCAGGAAGCTTTTTGGCGTGCGCTTTTAACCGCGCCGTCAGATTTTATAGAAGTCGGTGTTTTTAACGCTTTGCAGTACCTGCTTGTTCAACAGGTTGAGCAACAGCATAGAGCGAGCTTCGCCATCGGGTTCGGTGAAGATAGCTCTCAGGCCTTCAAACGCGCCATCGGTAATCAACACGCTATCGCCTTCGTGAGGCGTTTCCGGGTCGGTAATACCTTCAGGTTTGTAGATGGAAAGCTGATGAATAACCTCTGAGGGCACCATAGCCGGCTGCGCGCCAAAGCGTACGAAGCTGTTCACTCCGCGGGTTGCGCTGATGGTGGTGGTATGGATGACTTCAGGATCGAATTCGACGAACAGATAGTTCGGGAATAGGGGCTCGCTGACCGTGGTGCGTTTACCACGGATAATTTTTTCCAGCGCGATCGTTGGCATCAAGCAGTTGACTGCCTGACGTTCAAGGTGTTCCTGAGCGCGTTGAAGCTGCCCACGTTTGCAATAAAGTAAGTACCAGGCTTGCATAATAACTCTTTCCATTTTACTACCTGCAAGCATTCGCGAAAACCATTATATGCGAAAGCGTAAATACCGTGTTCTTTTACGCTAATGTAACAAAAATACAGCATCGTTGCGGCGAAAATCGTATAATCAGCCGCTTGTATAGAGGTCAACAATAACTCCATGAAATACCACGATCTACGCGACTTTCTGACACTACTTGAGCAGCAGGGCGAACTGAAAAGGATAACCTTGCCGGTCGACCCGCACCTGGAAATTACCGAAATTGCCGATCGCACTTTGCGTGCCGGCGGCCCGGCGCTGCTGTTTGAAAACCCGAAAGGCTATTCGATGCCGGTGCTCTGCAACCTGTTCGGTACCCCTCGCCGCGTGGCGCTGGGTATGGGCCAGGAAGATGTTAGCTCGCTGCGGGAAGTGGGAAAATTATTGGCCTTCCTGAAAGAGCCTGAACCGCCAAAAGGTTTCCGCGATCTATTTGATAAGCTGCCGCAATTCAAGCAGGTATTAAATATGCCGACCAAACGCCTGCGCGGTGCGCCTTGCCAGCAAAAAATCATTAAGGGCGATGATGTCGACCTGAATAACATCCCAATTATGACCTGCTGGCCGGAAGATGCCGCGCCGCTGATTACCTGGGGGCTGACGGTGACTCGTGGACCGCACAAAGAGCGGCAGAATCTGGGGATTTATCGCCAGCAGCTGATCGGCAAAAATAAACTTATCATGCGCTGGCTATCCCACCGCGGCGGCGCTCTGGATTTCCAGGAGTGGTGCGCGGAACACCCCGGCGAGCGTTTCCCGGTTTCTGTAGCGCTTGGCGCCGATCCGGCAACGATTCTCGGTGCGGTGACGCCGGTACCCGATACGCTGTCGGAATATGCTTTTGCGGGCCTACTGCGCGGGACCAAAACCGAAGTAGTGAAGTGCGTTTCCAACGACCTGGAAGTCCCGGCTAGCGCGGAAATCGTGCTCGAAGGCTATATTGAGGCAGGGGAAATGGCCCCGGAAGGCCCGTATGGCGACCATACCGGCTACTACAATGAAGTGGACAGCTTCCCGGTGTTTACGGTGACCCATATTACCCAGCGCGAAGACGCGATTTACCATTCGACCTATACCGGTCGTCCGCCGGATGAACCTGCGGTACTGGGCGTGGCGCTGAATGAAGTCTTTGTGCCGATTCTGCAAAAGCAGTTCCCTGAAATCGTCGACTTCTATCTGCCGCCGGAAGGGTGCTCCTATCGCCTGGCGGTGGTCACCATGAAAAAGCAGTACGCCGGCCACGCCAAACGCGTAATGATGGGCGTCTGGTCGTTCTTGCGTCAGTTCATGTACACCAAATTCGTGATTGTCTGCGATGACGACGTTAACGCGCGCGACTGGAACGACGTGATTTGGGCGATTACTACCCGTATGGACCCGGCTCGTGATACGGTACTGGTAGAAAATACGCCAATAGATTATCTGGATTTTGCCTCGCCGGTTTCCGGCTTGGGTTCAAAAATGGGGCTGGATGCCACAAATAAATGGCCTGGCGAAACCCAGCGTGAATGGGGTCGTCCAATCAAGAAAGATCCTGAGGTGACGGCACGCATCGATGCCATCTGGGATGAGCTGGCCATCTTCAAATAACAGTAAGCGGGGCTAACGCCGCTGTTTTGCTCTATAGACCCGACAGAGGGGACGCATGACAACCTTAAGCTGTAAAGTGACCTCGGTGGAGGCGATTACCGATACCGTATATCGCGTTCGATTAGTACCGGAAGCGGCATTCTCTTTTCGCGCCGGCCAGTATCTGATGGTAGTGATGGACGAGCGCGACAAACGCCCGTTTTCTATGGCTTCCACACCGTCGGAACACGAGTTTATTGAGCTACATATCGGTGCTTCTGAGCTCAATCTGTATGCGATGGCGGTGATGGATCGCATCCTGAAAGAGCGTGAGATTGAGGTTGATATTCCGCATGGCGAAGCCTGGCTGCGCGATGACGAAGATCGTCCGCTGATTCTGATCGCCGGCGGCACCGGTTTCTCTTATGTGCGTTCTATTCTGTTAACCGCGCTGGCGCGCAATCCGAACCGTGATATCACCATCTACTGGGGCGGTCGCGAGGCTAAGCACTTATACGATTTGGCCGAGCTGGAAGCGTTGAGCGTCAAGCATCCGAGTCTGCGTATTGAGCCCGTGGTCGAGCAGCCTGAAGAAGGCTGGCGCGGACGCTCTGGTACGGTACTGACTGCCGTGCTACAGGACTACGGTACGCTGGCCGAGCATGATATCTACATTGCCGGTCGTTTTGAGATGGCCAAGATTGCCCGCGACCTGTTCTGCAATGAACGCGGCGCGCGTGAAGATCGCCTGTTTGGCGATGCGTTTGCCTTTATCTGAAAATAAAAAACCCGCCCCTGACAGGCGGGAAGAACGGCAACTAAACCCCCTCTAATCCATTATTGCCTGTTGGCTGGCAGGCAATAATGGCATCGAGTTTTTTACCTACATCCGCTCGAATACGGTGGCGATCCCCTGACCTAAGCCGATGCACATGGTCGCCAGACCGAATTGCGCATCTTTGCGTTCCATCTGGTTGATCAACGTAGTGCTAATACGCGCGCCGGAACAGCCTAACGGGTGACCGAGCGCGATCGCGCCGCCGTTAAGATTGATCTTCTCGTCAATCTGCTCCATTAAGCCCAGATCTTTAATACACGGCAGGATCTGCGCGGCAAACGCTTCATTCATTTCAAAGACGTCGATATCGCTGGTGGATAATCCGGCTTTTTTCAGCGCCAGCTTTGAGGCCGGAACCGGGCCATAACCCATAATGGATGGGTCGCAGCCGACCACCGCCATGGAACGGACGCGAGCGCGCGGCTTCAGCCCCAGCTCGCGGGCGCGGCTTTCGCTCATCAGCAGCATTGCCGCCGCGCCGTCGGAAAGGGCGGAAGAGGTGCCCGCCGTTACCGTGCCGGTCAGCGGATCGAAAGCGGGTCTCAACGCCGCCAGCGCTTCAACGGTCGTTTCCGGACGAATCACTTCGTCATAGTTGAAGGATTTCAGTACCCCGTCGGCATCATGACCGCCAGTTGGGATAATCTCCGTTTTGAAGGCGCCGGACTGCGTCGCCGCCCAGGCGCGGGCATGGGAGCGAGCGGCGAACTGGTCCTGCATTTCACGGCTGATACCGTGCAGACGCGCCAGCATCTCCGCGGTCAGGCCCATCATGCCAGCGGCTTTTGCCACGTTACGGCTCAGCCCCGGGTGGAAATCAACGCCGTGGCTCATCGGCACGTGGCCCATGTGCTCAACGCCGCCAATCAGGCAGACGCTGGCATCGCCGGTCATGATCATACGGGCGGCATCGTGCAGCGCCTGCATGGAAGAACCGCACAGGCGGTTAACCGTAGTCGCCGGTACCGAGTGCGGGATTTCCGCCAGCAGCGCGGCGTTACGCGCAATGTTGAAACCCTGCTCCAGCGTTTGTTGCACGCAGCCCCAGTAAATATCGTCAATCGCGCTCGCCTCAAGAGACGGGTTACGCGAAAGCAGGCTTCGCATCAGGTGCGCGGAGAGATCTTCCGCGCGCACGTTGCGAAAGGCGCCGCCCTTTGAACGGCCCATCGGGGTGCGAATTGCATCGACAATGACAACCTGTTCCATTGTGACTCCTTAAGCCGTTTTCAGTTCGCCAACCGGGCGAGCTGGTTCTACTGGAGGATAATACGCTTCGTTATGACGGGCTTTGTTACGCAGGCCCTCTGGCACGGCATAAAGCGGGCCGAGATGCTGGTACTGCTGCGCCATATCGAGATATTTCGCACTACCGATGGTATCCAGCCAGCGGAACGCGCCGCCGTGGAATGGAGGGAAGCCAAGGCCGTATACCAGCGCCATATCCGCTTCCGCCGGGCTGGCGATAATGCCTTCTTCCAGGCAGCGGACAACTTCGTTGACCATTGGAATCATCATGCGGGCGATGATCTCTTCATCGCTGAAGTCACGCTTCGCCTGGCTGACGTCGGACAGCAGGCTATCGACGACGGCATCTTCTTCTTTCTTCGGTTTGCCTTTGCTGTCTTCTTTATAACGCCAGAAGCCGAGGCCGTTCTTCTGGCCGAAACGGTTAGCGTCAAACAGCGCGTCGATTGCGTCGCGATAATCTTTCTGCATCCGCTGCGGGAAGCCTGCCGCCATCACTGCTTGAGCATGGTGCGCGGTATCAATACCGACAACGTCCAGCAGATAGGCCGGGCCCATCGGCCAGCCAAACTGTTTTTCCATCACTTTGTCGACTTTGCGGAAATCCGCGCCGTCGCGCAGCAGCTGGCTGAAGCCTGCGAAATAGGGGAAAAGCACGCGGTTGACGAAGAAACCGGGGCAATCATTCACCACGATCGGCGTTTTACCCATTTTGCTGGCCCAGGCCACGACTTTAGCAATGGTCTTATCCGAGGTTTTCTCACCGCGGATCACTTCAACCAGCGGCATACGATGCACCGGGTTAAAGAAGTGCATACCGCAGAAATTCTCCGGGCGCTGCAGAACGCTGGCCAGCTCGCCGATAGGAATCGTTGAGGTATTGGACGCCAGTACGGTATCCGGGCGGACCTTCTCTTCGGTTTCCGCGAGTACCGCTTTCTTCACTTTCGGGTTTTCCACCACCGCTTCGACGACGACATCTACGCGGTCAAAGCCGCTGTACTCCAGCGTTGGCTGAATGGTGCTAATCACCCCTGCCAGCTTCAGACCGTCGATTTTTCCGCGTTCCAGCTGTTTATTCAGCAGCTTTGCCGCTTCGGTCATGCCCAGGGTCAGCGATTTGTCGCTAATATCCTTCATCACTACCGGCACGCCTTTCCAGGCTGACTGGTAAGCAATGCCGCCGCCCATAATGCCTGCGCCCAGTACAGCGGCGTGCTTCGGCGTCTCGACATCTTTAGTGAGTTTTTTCGCTTTCGCTTTGACGTACTGGTCGTTAAGGAAGATACCGACCAGCGCGCGCGCCTCGTTGGTGTGCGCCAGCGGGACAAAACTTTGGTTTTCCAGCTTCAGCGCGTCGTCACGGCCCAGGCGCGCGGCGGCTTCGATGGTTTTTACCGCGGTGATCGGCGCTGGGTAATGTTTCCCGGCGGTTTGCGCGACCATTCCTTTGGCAATAGTGAAGCTCATGGCGGCTTCAATTTTGCTGAGCTTCAGCGGCTCCAGCTTCGGCTGACGTTTGGCTTGCCAGTCCAGGTCGCCATTAATGGCCTGACGCAGAACCGCCAGCGCGCCATCACGCAGTTTTTCTGCATTCACAATGCCATCGACGAGACCCATCTTCAGCGCTTGATCGGCGCCAACGTCTTTACCTGCGGCGATAATTTCCAGCGCGCTATCGGCGCCGAGCAGACGCGGAAGACGTACGGAACCGCCAAAGCCCGGCATAATACCCAGCTTGGTTTCCGGCAGGCCGATACGCAGGTCCGGTGTCGCGAGGCGATAATCGGTCGCCAGCACGCATTCGCAACCGCCGCCCAGCGCATAGCCGTTAACCGCTGACAGGGTAGGGACCGGTAAATCTTCCAGACGGTTAAAGACGCTATTGGCAAAGTGCAGCCACTGGCTTAGCTGTTCTTCCGGCACCAGGAACAGCGAAAGGAATTCGGTAATGTCGGCGCCGACGATAAAGGCCGCTTTTTCAGAGCGCAGCAGCAGCCCCTTGAGATCTTTTTGCTTTTCGAGCACGTCCAGCGCATGACCGAGGCTGGCTACGGTTGCGGTATCGAGCTTGTTGACCGAGCCGGGGGCATCAAAAACCAGTTCGGCAATGCCATCTTCCAGCCAGTCGAGGTACAGGGTGTCGCCTTTGTAGAGCATGTCAGTCTCCTGAATCCAGCAATATGATCTGGTCGTACCAGATGACTCGGAGTGTGGAATTTATGTTAAGAAAATGCAAATTACTCTTTAAATAATTGCTGGTCGGATCACACCCGGTAGAAATCACCTGGCCTGAGGCTGATGTGCTAAGATGCGGAGAATCACGATCCAATAAAAGCAAAGGATA
>CABUCP010000046.1 GCA_902490055.1 uncultured Klebsiella sp.
GCCGGATAAGGCATTTATGCCGCCATCCGGCGCGGCGAAATTAACCGCCGTGCAGCGGTTGTCGCCCGGCGCTTTTAAGTCACAGCCGCGGACCGTAGGCCGGATAAGGCATTTATGCCGCCATCCGGCGCGGCGAAATTAACCGCCGTGCAGGCGACGCGCGTCGATCACATCCGGCACCTGGTTGAGCTTGCCGAGCACCCGGCCTAGCACCTGCAGGTTGTAGATTTCAATGGTCATATCGATGGTTGCCAGCTGCTGTCTGGTATCGCTGCGGCTGGCCACGCCCAGCACGTTCACCTTCTCGTTGGCGAGAATGGTGGTAATGTCGCGCAACAGGCCGCTGCGGTCGTTAGCGACCACCCTCACCACCAGCGAATACCCCGCGGAGTAGCTCTCGCCCCATACCGCATCAACGATACGTTCCGGCGCGTGCGACTGCAGCTCGGCCAACTGATCGCAGTCGGCGCGGTGCACCGAGATCCCGCGCCCCTGGGTGATAAAGCCGACGATTTCATCGCCGGGGATCGGCTGGCAGCAGCGGGCGATGTGATGCATCAGATTGCCAACGCCCTCAACCACCACCCGGCCATTGTCTTTGCTGCGGTTCTGCGGGGTATAGGTTTTCTGCTGCAGCTGCTTCAATGCCGCCGCATCCTGCTCGGCGGCGCTCGGTTTGTTGAACTGCGCCTGCAGGAAGTTCACCATCTGATTGAGACGAATATCGCCGCCGCCGATGGCCGCCAGCAGTTCATCCAGTTCATTGAAGTTATAGCGCGGCAGCAGATGTTTCTCCGCGTCCTTCAGGCTGATCCCCAGATGCTCCAGCTCGTCGTCGAGGATCTGCCGCCCGGCGAGAATGTTCTTGTCGCGATCCTGTTTACGGAACCAGGCGTGAATTTTCGAGCGCCCGCGGCTGGTGGTTACATAGCCGAGGTTCGGGTTCAGCCAGTCACGGCTCGGGTTAGGCTGTTTCTGCGTGATGATCTCAATCTGATCGCCCATCTGCAGCTGATAGGTGAACGGCACGATGCGCCCGCCAATTTTCGCGCCGATGCAGCGGTGCCCAACATCGCTATGGATATGGTAAGCAAAGTCGAGCGGCGTTGAGCCCGCCGGCAGGTCGACGACGTCGCCTTTTGGCGTAAACACATAGACCCGATCGTCAAAGACCTGGCTGCGTACTTCGTCAAGCATTTCGCCGGAGTCGGCCATCTCTTCCTGCCAGGCAATCAGCTTACGCAGCCAGGCGATACGGTCTTCGTGGCCGCGGCCGCCGCTGGCTCCGGCGCTAGCGCCCTCTTTGTACTTCCAGTGCGCGGCAACGCCGAGTTCGGCATCTTCGTGCATCTGTTTGGTGCGAATTTGGATTTCGACCGTTTTGCCGCCCGGCCCCAGCACCACGGTATGAATCGACTGGTAGCCGTTCGGTTTCGGGTTCGCGACGTAGTCGTCGAATTCATCGGGCAAATGGCGATAGTGGGTATGCACGATCCCCAGCGCCGCGTAGCAGTCTTGTAAACGTTCGGCGACGATACGCACCGCACGCACGTCAAACAGTTCATCAAAGGCAAGATGCTTTTTCTGCATTTTGCGCCAGATGCTGTAGATGTGCTTCGGACGGCCATAGACCTCGGCCTTCACGCCTTCGGTTTTCATTTCCGAGCGCAGATGGCCGACGAATTCGTCAATATAATGCTCACGGTCGATACGGCGTTCGTGCAGCAGTTTAGCGATGCGCTTGTATTCGTCCGGATGCAGGTAGCGGAAGCAGTAGTCTTCCAGCTCCCACTTCAGCTGGCCTATCCCTAAGCGGTTAGCCAGCGGCGCATAGATGTTAGTACACTCTTTGGCCGCCAGAACGCGTTCATCTTCCGGCTCATCTTTCACTTCACGAAGATGGGCGATACGTTCGGCGAGCTTAATAACCACGCAGCGGAAATCATCGACCATCGCCAGCAGCATGCGGCGAATATTATCGACCTGTTCCGAGGAGACGGTGTCGGTGTGCGTAGCTTTCAGCTGGCGGATCGCCGCCATATCACGCACGCCGTGAATCAGGGTGACGACCGATGCGCCAACGCTTTCTTGCAAAACCTCTTCGCTAACGACGTTGCCATCCGCCAGCGGAAACAACAAGGCGGCCCGGAGGGTGTCGATATCCATATTAAGCATGGAGAGGATTTCTACCATCTCCACGCCGCGCCAAAGCAGGAGGTCCGCCTGCGGGTGCCCCTGCGTGGTGACGCGACAATAATCCCAGGTCTCGGCTAAGCGTTCACACGACTGCTGGCTGGAAATCCCCAGACTCGCGATCCATTTCTTCGGGTCAAACTCACCAGCTTTATTTAGATGTGCACTTCTTACCGCAACCATTGTCCTCTCCTTAAGGGACGTAGCCTACCGAAGTCGGCAAGCCTAATTTTACACTTCATCCTTCAATCCACACCGCTATCAGGCATCGTCACTGTTACCTCGATACGGGTTGAACGATTTTATGTAAGCTCGCGCTCAAACAATACTATCGATTCCAGGTGACCGGTGTGCGGGAACATATCCAGCATCGCCAGCCGTTGCATGCGATATCCCGCCTGCAGCAACGCGTCGCTATCGCGCGCCAGCGTCGCCGGGTTGCAAGAAACATACACCACCCGCTGCGGGGCCAGCTTGATGATATGCGCCATCACGCCGGACGCCCCGGCGCGGGCCGGATCGAGTAAAATTTTATCAAAACCGTGCTTCGCCCAGGCCTGTCGGGTGACATCTTCTTCCAGGTTTTCGTGAAAGAATGTTACGTTCTGTAACCCATTAAGGGAGGCATTTTCCCGCCCTTTTTCCACCAGCGCAGGCACGCCCTCGACGCCGACGACGCTCGCCGCCAATTTTGCCAGCGGCAGAGTAAAATTGCCCATACCGCAAAACAGATCCAAAACGCGGTCCTGCGGCTGGATATCCAGCCACGCCAGCGCCGTACGCACCATCTGCTGGTTAACGCCGTCGTTGACCTGGATAAAGTCGCGCGGACTGAACACTAAGCGTAGACCGTCTGACGTATACCATGGCTCATCGCCGTGAATATGTTCAAGTATCTCGCTTTGCGGCGCGAGGTACAGAGATAGACCATGAGTTTGCGAAAAGCGTTCCAGTTTTTCTTTATCCGCCGCCGGCAGCACGGCGGTATGGCGTAAAACCATCAGCGGGCCGTTATCCGCCTGCACCAATTCGACGTGACCAAGCTGCCGCTGAGACTTAAGCCCCGTTAAACACTCGCGTACCGCGGGCAGCAGTGCCTCAAGTTGGGGCACCAAAACGGGGCACTGCACCACGTCGACGATATCGCTGGAGTTGGCCTTGCGAAAGCCCATCTGCAGTTGTTGGGTCTTCGGCTGGTAATTCAAGCTCAGACGCGCGCGGCGACGGTAGCCCCATGGCTCAGCGGCTATAATGTCGTCAACGTCTCGCTTCATCAGACGGGAAAGCGCGGCGCGCTTGCTCTGCTGCTGTAGTTCGATACTGGCATGCTGCTGCTGACATCCGCCGCAGACGCCGAAATGCGGGCAGCGCGGCGCTTCACGCTGCGGGCTGTCGTTAAGGCGGCGTTTGACCTGAGCGCGAGCATACTGTTTTTTATCTTCTACCAGCGTGACTTCCGCCTGCTCTTGCGGCAATAGGCCGGGGACAAACAGCGCCTTACCCTGATGGCGGGCAACGCCCTGGCCAAAGGGATCAAGGTCATTTACCGTCACGGTTATGATCTGGCGCGTCGTCACACGCCGTTTTGCAGAGTAGAATTGCGCCATCGTAGAGGATTATCTCAAAAATATACTGACTCTATACATGAAATCATTCAGGGTGCCGATTGCAGCAAGCTGAAGGTTGATATGTATATTCTCCCATAATGGAACCGCATGACCAACTACAGCCTACGTGCTCGCATGATGATTCTTATTCTGGCGCCGACCGTTTTGATTGGTTTGCTGCTCAGTATTTTCTTCGTCGCCCACCGCTATAACGACCTGCAGCGGCAGCTCGAAGATGCCGGCGCCAGCATTATCGAACCGCTGGCGGTGTCCAGTGAATATGGCATGAATTTGCAAAACCGCGAGTCAATCGGCCAGTTGATTAGCGTGCTCCACCGCCGCCATTCCGATATCGTGCGGGCGATTTCCATCTATGATGCGAAGAACCGGCTGTTCGTCACCTCTAACTACCAGCTCGATCCGCGGGAAATGCAGCTACCGCAAGGCACCGCCTTCCCCCGCCGCCTGAGCGTCACCCGCCACGGCGATATTATGGTGCTGCGCACGCCGATCGTTTCCGAAAGCTATCTGCCCGATGAGTCGCCGGAAAGCGATGCTAAAATGCCGGATAACATGCTGGGCTACGTGGCGCTGGAACTTGACCTCAAATCGGTTCGTCTGCAGCAGTACAAAGAAATCTTTATCTCAAGCGTGATGATGCTGTTCTGTATCGGTATCGCGCTAATTTTCGGCTGGCGCCTGATGCGCGACGTCACCGGGCCGATTCGTAATATGGTGAACACCGTTGACCGCATCCGTCGCGGCCAGCTCGATAGCCGCGTCGAAGGTTTTATGCTCGGCGAACTGGATATGCTGAAAAACGGTATTAACTCGATGGCGATGTCGCTGGCGGCCTACCACGAAGAGATGCAGCATAACGTCGATCAGGCCACTTCCGATCTGCGCGAAACGCTTGAGCAAATGGAGATACAGAACGTCGAACTGGATCTGGCGAAAAAGCGCGCCCAGGAGGCCGCGCGCATCAAATCCGAATTCCTTGCCAATATGTCGCATGAACTGCGAACCCCGCTTAACGGGGTGATTGGCTTTACCCGCTTGACGCTGAAAACCGATCTCAATACCACCCAGCGCGATCACCTGACCACCATCGAACGCTCCGCCAACAACCTGCTGGCGATTATTAATGACGTACTCGACTTCTCCAAGCTGGAGGCCGGCAAGCTGATTCTGGAGAGTATTCCGTTCCTGCTGCGCAATACGCTGGATGAAGTCGTCACCCTGCTGGCCCACTCGGCGCACGATAAAGGGCTGGAGCTGACGCTTAATATTAAAAACGACGTCCCGGATAACGTGATTGGCGACCCGTTACGCCTACAGCAGGTCATTACCAACCTGGTGGGGAACGCTATTAAATTTACCGAACACGGCAACATCGATGTGCTGGTTGAACAGCGGGCGATGAGCAATTCCAGGGTGCAAATCGAGGTGCAGATCCACGATACCGGCATCGGTATTCCGGAGCGCGATCAATCCCGGCTGTTCCAGGCATTCCGCCAGGCCGATGCCAGTATCTCTCGCCGCCACGGCGGTACCGGGCTGGGGCTGGTTATCACCCAACGGCTGGTGAAAGAGATGGGCGGCGATATCTCTTTCCATAGCCAACCGAACCGCGGTTCAACCTTCTGGTTCCATATTAGCCTCGACCTGAACCCTAATGCGATTACCGATGGTTTCGATACCTACTGCCTGACGGGCAAAAAGCTGGCCTATATCGAAGCCAACGCAACCGCCGCGCAAAGCACCATGGAGCTGCTGGCTACCACGCCGCTGGAAGTGGTCTATAGCCCGACGCTTTCGGCGCTACCGGATGCCCACTACGATATTTTACTGGCCGGTATTCCGGTATCAATGCGCGACCTCAGCAACCAGCGGGATAAGCTGACCCGCGCCTGCTCGCTGGCCGATATGCTGGTGCTCGGTTTGCCCTGCCACGCGCAGGTCAGCGCCGAAGAGCTGAAGCGAAACGGCGTCGCCGCCTGCCTGTTGAAGCCGCTTACCTCCACGCGCCTGTTCCCGGTGCTAATGTCTTCTTGTCGCGCGCAGCCGCCGGTTCCTCAGCCGTATATCGATAGCCATAAGTTACCGATGACGGTGATGGCGGTGGATGATAATCCGGCGAACCTCAAGCTCATCGGCGTATTGCTGGAAGATCTGGTGCAGCACGTCATTCTGTGCGATAGCGGCCAACACGCCGTAGAGCAAGCGAAACAATCACAGTTGGACCTCATTTTGATGGATATTCAGATGCCGGACATGGACGGCATTCGCGCCTGTGAAATGATCCGCCAACTGCCGCATCAGCAGAAAACGCCGGTGATCGCCGTCACCGCTCACGCCCTGGAAGGGCAGCGCGAGAAGCTGCTGGCGGCCGGGATGAATGATTATCTGGCGAAGCCTATCGAAGAGGATAAGCTCAATACCCTGCTGCTGCGCTACCAGCCCGGCATGCAGGTTGCCGCGCCGCAGATTGCCGAACCGGTTGAACCGGTTATCGATCATAACGTGACGCTCAACTGGCAGTTGGCGCTGCGTCAGGCGGCTATGAAACCGGATCTGGCGCGGGAGATGCTGCAAATGCTGCTCGCCTTTATGCCAGAGGTGCGCAATAAAGTTGAAGAACAGCTGGTTGGCGAAGCGCCGGAAGGGCTGCTGGATTTAATCCATAAGCTGCACGGCAGCTGTAGCTACAGCGGCGTGCCGCGGCTGAAGAAGCTGTGCCATACCCTGGAAAGCCAGCTGCGCGCGGGTACCGCGGCCGAAGAGCTGGAGCCGGAGCTGCTGGAACTGCTTGATGAAATGGATAACGTTGCCCGCGAAGCATGCAAGCTGGGCGTGTGACTCGCTGTCCCGGCTCGCAGCGCTGCGGCCCGGTATTCGGTGGTAGCCCCGGTAAGTGTAAGCGCCACCGGGGGAGAGTTCAATTACAGCTTACCGCCCATCCGCAATACGGCGGCCACGTTGCGCGCCGTCATCCGCACGTTGGCGGCGGCATTCGCCAGCGCCTCTTCCAACGTACAGATGGTATACAGCACGCTAAAGACGGCATCCAGACCGTGTTGATGCACGACGCCGACATCGGCGGTCAGGCTGCCGGCAATGCCAATCACCGGCACATTGAATTGTTTAGCGACTTTCGCCACCCCCACCGGCACCTTACCGTGAATGGTCTGGCTATCGATGCGTCCTTCGCCGGTAATCACTAAATCAGCATCCGCCACCAGCTCCGCCAGCTGCAGCGCATCGGTCACAATCTCGATCCCCGGGCGCAGCTTCGCGCCGCAAAACGCATACAGCGCCGCCCCCATACCCCCCGCCGCGCCGCCGCCTTCCAGGCTCAGCACATCGATATCTAAATCACGGGCGATAATCTGCGCATAATGCTGCAGGCCGCTATCGAGACGTTCGATCATCGGCGCCGTAGCCCCTTTTTGCGGACCAAATACCGCGCTCGCCCCCTGCGGGCCGGTTAACGGGTTCGTCACATCGCAGGCCACATCAATCTGACAGTCAGCGAGCCGCGGATCCAACTCGCTAAGATCGATCTGCGCCAGCGACGACAGCGACGCGCCTCCCGGCGCAATTTGCTGTTGCTCCGCAGTCAGCAGTTTCGCCCCCAGCGCCTGCACCATTCCTGCACCGCCGTCATTGGTGGCGCTACCGCCGATACCGATAATAATCTGCGTAACGCCTGCATCCAGCGCGTGACGAATCAGCTCGCCGGTCCCCCAGGAGGTGGTCAGCAGCGGATTACGCCGTGCGGGCGGCACGCTCTCCAGACCGCTGGCGGCCGCCATCTCGATAAAGGCGCAGCGCGCATCGCCGGAAAGGCCATAAAAGGCCTCCACCGGCTCGCCGAGCGGCCCGGTCACCCTGACCTGCTCCACCCGCCCCTGAGTCGCGGCGACCATCGCCTCAACGGTGCCCTCGCCGCCGTCGGCAACCGGCACTTTCACGTACTCCGCGTCAGGATAAATCTCGCGAAATCCCGCTTCTATCGCGGTGGCGACATCCAGCGCACTCAGGCTCTCTTTGTAAGAATCGGGCGCGATCACTATCTTCATAAGCTGTCCTTAATATGAATAACCCCGGCGACCGGCAGTAGCCGGCCCCTGAGGGGCCGGCATTAGCTTAGCGAACCATACAAGGACGTTTGTTATCAAAGGTCCAATTTGGGATTAAATATTGCATCGCCATCGCGTCATCACGCGCGCCCAGGCCATGTTTCTTATATAGCTCATTTGCCTGCATCACGCGGTCCATATCCAGCTCAACGCCAAGACCAGGCGTCGCCGGCACCTGTACCATCCCGCCTTTAATTTCGAACGGCTGTTTGGTCAGACGCTGGTTGCCTTCCTGCCAAATCCAGTGGGTATCGATAGCGGTGATTTTACCCGGCGCCGCCGCTGCCACGTGGGTAAACATCGCCAGCGAGACATCGAAGTGGTTGTTGGAGTGCGAGCCCCAGGTCAGGCCGAATTCGTGGCACATCTGCGCCACGCGCACCGATCCCTGCATGGTCCAGAAGTGCGGATCCGCCAGCGGAATATCCACCGATTGCAGCGAAAGAGTATGGCCCATCTGACGCCAGTCGGTGGCGATCATATTGGTTGCGGTCGGCAATCCGGTCGCGCGACGGAACTCCGCCATCACTTCACGCCCGGAGAAGCCCTGCTCGGCGCCGCACGGATCTTCAGCATAAGCCAGCACGCCTTTCAGCTGCTTACCAATCTGAATGGCTTCATCAAGCAGCCAGGCGCCGTTCGGGTCGAGGGTCACGCGCGCGTTCGGGAAGCGTTTCGCCAGCGCGCTAATCGCCTCGGCCTCTTCGAAACCAGCCAGTACGCCGCCCTTCAGTTTAAAGTCATTGAAACCATATTTTTCGTACGCGGCCTCCGCCAGGCGAACCACCGCGTCCGGCGTCATCGCCTCTTCATGGCGGATTCGGTACCAGTCGCACTGTTCATCCGCCTGGCTCTGATAGGCCAGCGGCGTGGCGTGACGGTTGCCGACAAAGAACAGGTAGCCCAGCATTTCGACTTCGCTGCGCTGCTGACCGTCGCCAAGCAGAGACGCGACGTTTACGCCCAGATGCTGGCCCAGCAGGTCCAGCAGCGCCGCTTCAATCCCGGTCACCACATGGATGGTGGTGCGCAGGTCGAAGGTTTGCAGGCCGCGGCCGCCGGCATCGCGGTCGGCAAACTGGTTACGCACCGCGCCCAGCACGTTTTTGTACTCGCCGAGCGTTTTACCGACCACCAGCGCCGCCGCGTCTTCCAGAGTTTGGCGAATCTTTTCACCGCCGGGGATTTCGCCGACGCCGGTATGACCGGAGTTATCTTTGATGATAACGATATTACGGGTGAAGTACGGCGCGTGCGCGCCGCTCAGGTTCATCAGCATACTGTCATGGCCGGCAACCGGAATAACCTGCATAGCCGTAACGACTGGCGTTGAAGATGGTGTAGTCATAGCGTAATCCTTTTCTAATTAGTGGCGGCCGAAAACGGGGCGTTTGCGGTCGAATGTCCAACCGGGAATCAGGTACTGCATCGGGCCCGCATCGTTGCGCGCGCCGCCCGGCAGCGCTTTATAAGCCTCATGGGCTTTATGCACCTGCTCCCAATCCAGCTCCACGCCGAGTCCCGGCGCATCTGGCACGGCGATTTTGCCGTTTACAATCTGCAGCGGATTTTTCGTCAGACGCGAGTCGCCTTCCTGCCAAATCCAGTGGGTATCAATAGCGGTCGGATTCCCCGGCGCCGCGGCGCCAACGTGGGTAAACATCGCCAGCGAAATATCAAAGTGGTTATTCGAGTGGCAGCCCCAGGTGAGCCCCCAGTCATCACATAGCTGCGCTACCCGCACTGCCCCAGATAGCGTCCAGAAGTGCGGGTCCGCCAGCGGAATATCGACGGCGTTAAGCATCACCGCATGACCCATTTCTCGCCAGTTGGTGGCAATCATATTGGTCGCCACCGGCAGACCGGTGGCGCGGCGGAATTCAGCCATCACTTCCCGGCCAGAAAAACCCTGTTCCGCGCCGCACGGATCTTCGGCGTAGGTCAATACATCCTGCAGCCCGGTGCACAGTTCAATAGCTTCATCCAGCAGCCACGCGCCGTTAGGGTCAACGGTGATCCGCGCATCCGGGAAGCGTTTTTTCAGCGCGCGGGCGGTGTCGATTTCCTGCTCGCCGGGCAGCACGCCGCCCTTCAGCTTAAAGTCTTTAAAACCGTAGCGATCCTGCGCCGCCTCCGCCAGACGTACCACCGTGTCGCTGCACAGCGCCTGCTGGTGGCGCAGGCGATACCATTCGTGGTTGCCCGGCGTCTGTTCAAGATAGCCAAGGTCGGTTTTGGTCCGGTCGCCAATATAGAACAAGTAGCCCAGCACGGTTACCGCATCACGCTGTTTACCCGGCCCCAGCAGTTCGCAGACCGGGACATTCAACACTTTACCGAGCAGGTCGAGCAGCGCGGCCTCCAGCGCCGCCACCGCATTGACCTTCAGTTCGAAGGTCCACGCCCCTTTGCCGAAGGTATCGAAATCCGCCGCCTGATTGCCTTTATGCACCTGCTGCACCACGCGGTTGAGGCGGGCGATCTCCTGCCCGACCACCTGCGGAATGGCATCTACCAGCGTCTGGTAGATAACTTCGCCGCCGGGCGCTTCGCCGACGCCGGTATTGCCGGCGTTATCGGTTAATACCACGATGTTGCGGGTAAACCAGGCGTTATGCGCGCCGCCGATATTCATCAGCATGCTGTCGTGCCCGGCCACCGGAATCACCTTCATCTCAGTAACGATCGGGCTGGATTGGGTATTCATAATTAACGTCCCGTAACAGGTTTAAGTTCGATACGTTTGATGTCGCCTACCAGCACCAGGTAGCTCAGTACCGCCACCAGGGCATGGATACCGACGTAAATCAGCGCGCCGTTGAAAGAACCGGTGGTGCCAACGATATAGCCGATGGCTATGGGGGTCACGATGCCGGAAACATTACCGAACATGTTGAACAGACCGCCGGACAGGCCGCTAATCTCTTTCGGCGCGGTATCCGCCATCACCGCCCAGCCCAGCGCGCCAATGCCTTTACCGAAGAAGGCCATCGCCATAAAACCAATGATCATCCATTCCGCGTTGACGTAGTTGCACATCAACATGGTCATGGACAGCAACATACCCAGCACGATCGGCGTTTTACGCGCGATATTCAGCGAACCGGTACGGCGCATCAGCCAGTCGGAAATAACCCCGCCCAACACGCCGCCGACAAAACCGCACACCGCCGGAATAGAGGCAACAAAACCGGCTTTAAGAATCGACATGCCGCGCGCCTGTACCAGATAAACCGGGAACCAGGTAATGAAGAAGTAGGTCAGAGCGTTGATACAGTACTGGCCGATATAGATCCCGACCATCATGCGCGATCCAACCAACTGCTTGATCTGGCCCATTTTTACGCTGAACGGTACTTTCTGCGCACTGCTCTTTTGATCCATGTTGATCAGCGCGCCGCCTTCGGCGATATAGTCCAACTCTTTTTGGTTAACGCCCGGATGGTTGTTAGGATCGTGGATCACTTTCAGCCACACAAAGCTGATGATAATCCCCAGCCCGCCCATAAAGAAGAAGACGTGCGACCAGCCCACCTCATGGGTCAGCCACCCCATAATTGGTGCGAAAATAACGGTGGCAAAGTACTGCGCGGAGTTAAAAATCGATACCGCCGTGCCCCTCTCCTGCGCCGGGAACCAGGCGGCAACGATACGGCTGTTGCCCGGGAATGATGGCGATTCGGCAAGACCGACGAGGAAACGCAGGGTGAACAGCGCGATGATAATGCCAAAACCGCTAAAGATATCCACGAAGCCCTGTAGCAGGGTGAAGATGGACCAGATGAAGATGGACCAGAAATAGACGCGTTTAGATCCGAAGCGGTCGAGCAGCCAGCCGCCCGGAATTTGGCCGATTACATAGGCCCATGAAAACGCGGAGAAGACGTAACCCATGCCAACAGGATCGAGGCCGATATCCTTGGCCATTTCAGAACCGGCGATCGACAGCGTCGCGCGGTCGCCATAGTTAAAGGATGTGACGATAAACAACATCACCACTATCCAATAGCGAGCATTGGTGCGCTTTTCAGCGGCGCTCGCTGCCTGACTTAATGAACTCATTGTTGTACTCCTGAATCATAGCGTTTAGCTACGTTCATTCTGAACAGCACAA
>CABUCP010000047.1 GCA_902490055.1 uncultured Klebsiella sp.
ATGTGGCGGTGAAAGGCGATCGGATTATTGCTATCGCCCCGGCGCTCGATGTCGCGGCGGAGCAGGAGATTGATGGGCAGGGGCGGGTGCTGGCGCCAGGTTTTATAGATGTTCACACTCACGACGATATCAACGTTATCCGCATGCCGGAGTACCTGCCGAAGCTCAGCCAGGGGGTGACGACGGTGATCGTCGGCAACTGCGGGATCAGCGCGGCAACCGCCACCATGCGCGGCGAGGTGCCGGACCCGATGAATCTTCTCGGCGAGCAGCAGCACTTTATCTATCCCACCGTGGAGGCCTACGCCCATGCGGTGGAGGCGGCGCGACCGTCGCTGAACGTCGGCACGCTGATTGGCCATACTGCGCTGCGCAATAACCATATGGATGACCTGTTCCGCCCGGCGAACGAAACGGAAATCGCCGGTATGCGCGTACAGCTGCGCGATGCGCTGCGCCAGGGCGCCCTGGGGCTGAGTACCGGTCTGGCCTACGCCAGCGCGTTTCAGTCGACCACCGAAGAGGTGATGGCGCTGGCGGAAGAGCTGGCGGCCGGAAAGGGCGTCTATACCACCCATTTACGCTCGGAGTTTGAGCCGATTCTCGAAGCGCTGGACGAAGCTTTCCGTATCGGTCGTCACGGTAATGTGCCGGTGGTGGTCTCGCATCATAAATGCGCCGGGGCGAAAAACTGGGGGCGCACCAAAGAGACGCTGGCATTCTTTGATGAGATGCGCCAGCAGCAGGATATCGCCTGCGACTGCTATCCCTATTCCGCCAGCTCGTCGACGCTGGATATGAAGCAGGTCACCGATGAGTTCGATATCGTGATCACCTGGTCAGAAGCGCAGCCGGAGCAGGCGGGGAAAACGCTACAGCAGATCGCCGATGAGTGGCAGGTCAGCCTGCACGACGCCGCGGCGCGGCTGATGCCGGCAGGCGCTATCTATTACAACATGGACGAGCAGGATGTACGGCGAGTGATGCGCTATCCGGTGACTATGATTGGTTCGGACGGCCTACCGAACGATCCGATGCCGCATCCGCGCCTGTGGGGCGCCTTCCCGCGCGTGCTCGGCCACTATAGCCGCGACGAGCAGCTATTCCCGCTGACCACAGCGGTGCACAAGATGACCGGGCTATCGGCAGCGCGCTTCCAGCTTGCGGATCGCGGGCTGGTGAAAATCGGCTACTTCGCCGATCTGGTGCTGTTTGACCCGCAGACGGTGCGCGATGTCGCCAGCTTCTCCGACCCGAAACGACCGGCGGACGGCATTGAGGCGGTGATGGTCAACGGCGTGATGAGCTACGGCAGCGATAAAAAAATTACCGGGCGGGCAGGGCGTTTCCTGCGTCGCCGGATGGACTAAGGAGTTGAGTATGAGTATCAAACGTTATGGCGTAGAAGGCGGTACCGGAACCGGCGGCCAGCACCTGCCGTTCGCCCGTGCGGTGGAAGCCGGCGGCTGGCTGTATGTCTCCGGGCAAACGCCGATGAAAAATGGCGAAGTCGTGGAAGGCGGGATCGTCGAGCAATCGCGGCTGGCAATTCAGAACTGCGTCGACATCATGAGCGAAGCCGGCTATGGCCTGGCGGATGTGGTGCATGTCAAAGTGATCCTTACCGATGCGCGTTACTTCCAGTCGTTCAATAAGGTCTTCCGCGAGTTCTTTGGCGATAACCCGCCGGCGCGCATCTGCTGCGTGGCGGACCTGGTGGTGGATTGCAAAGTGGAAGTAGATGTGACCTGTTTTAACGCTTCGCGTCTGTAACGCCCAACAGTTAGGGCATAAAAATTTATCCCTCCCTTCCGGGAGGGATCGTCAAAAAAGTGTGATATCGGCACCAGAGTGAATAAATAAATCGGTGCCACTGGGTTCGCTATGCCTTTTTCAGGCATGGTTCCTGTTAACTCATAATATTCAGCGGCACGAATATTATTTATTACGTCTGGATGTGAGCAATGAATAATATGTCATTTATGATTTGGTTTGCCATTTATGCCTGCGCGATGATTACCTTAGGCTGGTACGTTTCACGCAAGCAGAAAACCGGTGAAGACTTTTTACTTGGCGGCCGTTCGCTGCCGATGATCCTGACCCTCGGTTCGACGGTGGGCACCATGGTGGGGACCGGCTCCAGCGTCGGCGCGGTTGGCTTTGGCTACAGCAACGGCTGGGCCGGGATGCTGTATGGCCTTGGCGGCGCGGTGGGCATTCTGCTGGTAGCATGGCTGTTCGCTCCGGTACGTAAACTTCGCTTTATGACCATGAGTGAAGAAATGTCTTATTACACCGGCGGCAGTAAAATTATTAAAAACCTTGTCGCGGTTCTTATTTTTATTGCCTCTATCGGCTGGCTGGGGGCGCATATATTAGGCGGCGGCTTATATCTGGCGTGGGCTAGCGGTATTGATATTAATGTCGCCAAAATTATTATCGCGTTAGCCTTCGTGGTTTATGTCGGGATTGGCGGTTATTCCGCAGTGGTGTGGATCGATACTATTCAATCGATCGTACTGTTCGTGGGCTTTATTTTAATGGCGGTGCTGGCGGTACACCACGTTGGCGGCTGGAGCCATATTCAGCAGGCCGTAGACCCGGCGGCGCAGAGCCTGTTCGCAGTCGATAAATTAGGCGTACTACCGGCGCTGTCGTTGGCGATGGTGATTGGCGTCGGCGTGCTGGCGACGCCATCCTACCGTCAGCGTATTTACTCGGCTAAAACCGTCTCGTCGGTACGCCAATCCTTCACTATTACCGGCCTGCTGTATCTGGGCTTCTCCTTCCTGCCGGCGATCATCGGCATGGCGGTATGGACCATGAACCCGCAGCTGGAAAACAGCGGCTTCGCCTTCCTGTTTGCTACCCAGGTGCTGCCGCCGGTGCTGGCGATGGCGATCCTGATTGCCGGGATGTCGGCGAACATGTCTTCCGGCAGCTCGGATGCCATCGCGGCGGTATCTATTATGCTGCGCGATCTCTATACCCTGGTGACTGGTCATATGCCCGCGCCGGAAAAGGCGATTCGTCTGTCGCGGATCTTCCTGGTACTGGTCATCGCGCTGGCGTTGCTGTTTGCCCTGACCTCCAACGACATCATCAGCTACATCACCAAAATGATCTCGATGATTATGTCCGGGATGTTTATCTGCACCATGCTTGGCCGCTTCTGGAACCGCTTTAACTGGCAGGGCGCGGTCGCCGCGCTGGCCGGCGGCGCAGGGGCATCGCTGGCGGTACTGGTGGATAGCGACTGGCTGGCCTTCTGGGGCAATCCGTGTATCCCGGCGGTGCTGACGAGCCTGGTAGCATCGGTCGTGGTAACGCTACTGACGCCGGCCAGCAGCATGAGCCGCGAGCAGGCGCTGGAAATGATCACCCGCGAGCGTGAAAGCCGCCCAACGCCGCCGCCGCTGCCGATCGGCAAGCGCCAGACGACACGCGGATAAGGGGCAGCCATGAACGAGTATATTGCCGTCGATTGGGGATCCACGCAGCTGCGCGCCTGGCGTATCCGTGACGGAGAATGCATCGATAGCCGGGAGCTACCCTGTGGCGTTACGCGTCTGAATGGACAATCCGCCGAGGCGGTATTCCACCAGCAGCTGGCGCCGTGGCGCGGCGAACCAGCGCTGCCGGTGGTGATGGCGGGGATGATCGGCAGCGATGCCGGCTGGCAGCCGGTCCCCTACCTGGCCTGCCCGCTGGCGCTGGACGCCCTCGGCGGCCAGCTACATGCGGTGGCTGAAAATGTGTGGATCGTCCCGGGGCTGAAGGTGGCGCAGGCCGCAGATTATGACGTGATGCGCGGCGAAGAGACGCAATTGCTGGGGGCCTGGCAACAGATGCCCGCGGAGTGCTACGTGCTGCCCGGCACCCACAGCAAATGGGTGCAGGTGCAGGACGACGTGGTGCGCCATTTCGCTACCGCGATGACCGGCGAGCTACATCATCTGTTACTTAACCATTCGCTGTTGGGCCAGCAGTTGCCGGCGCAGCAGCCTGATGAGACCGCTTTCGAACGTGGCCTGGAAAAGGGGCTGGCTCAACCCGAGCTGCTGGCCGGGCTATTCAGCGCCCGCGCCGCGCGGGTATTGGGGGCGCTGGCGCCCACCTCGGTTAGCGATTATCTCTCCGGGCTGTTGATTGGCGCGGAGGTGGCGACTTTTAGCGAACGCTACCGCGCCAGCCGCGTCGTGCTGGTCGGCAACCCGGCGCTGAGCGCCCGTTATCAGCGGGCGATGGCGGCGCGCGGGCTGACGGTTTCCTGCTGCGCAGGCGATGCGGCGTTTCTTTCTGGTATGGCGAGGATTATTGATGGACAAGGTTAAACTGGTGGCGATTTTGCGCGGTATTCGTCCCGATGAGGCGGCGGAGCATATTGCGTCGCTTGTCGATGCGGGCTTCCGCTACATTGAAATCCCGCTTAATTCGCCGGACTGGCAGCAGAGTATTCCGCAGATGGTGCGCCAGTTTGGCGAGCGCGCGGTCATCGGCGCCGGTACGGTGCTTAAGGTTGAGCAGGTCGATTTTCTGGCTGAGGCCGGGGCAAAGCTTATCGTGACGCCCAATACGTCGCCGGTGGTGATCCGCCGCGCGGTGGAGAGCGGAATGCTGGTTTGCGCCGGCTGCGCGACGGCATCGGAGGCGTTTAGCGCGCTGGACGCCGGGGCGCAGTGGCTGAAAATCTTCCCGTCTTCGGCGTTCGGCCCGGAATATATTCGGGCGCTGAAAGCGGTATTGCCGCCGGAAGTCCCGGTGCTGGCGGTCGGCGGCGTGACGCCGGAAAATCTGAGCAGCTGGCGTCAGGCAGGCTGCGCGGGGGCGGGATTAGGCAGCGATTTGTACCGTGCCGGGCAGCCGCTGGAACGCACGCGCCAGCAAGCGCGACGCTTTATCGCCGCCTGCGGTGATTAATCGCCAAGCGGCAGGCGGTCGACGCCGTCCCGGTGGTCGTCGAGCGCCAGTTTAATCCGCCGCAGCCGATCTTTCGCCTGCGGCTTATTGGCCATCGCCAGTTCGGTAGCCAGCACATCGACCATCGCCAGCATTGCATAACGCGAGGCGCTGGGCTTGAAGATATAGTCGTTTTCGCTAACCAGCAGCGGCAGCAGCAGATCGGCCTGCGCCGCCAGCGGCGTCTGCGGCGGAGTGATGGCGATAACTTTCGCCCCGTACTGCCTGGCGATGGCGGCGCTCTCAATCATCTCTTTGGTATAGCCGCCCAACGACAGCACAATCACCACATCTTTCGCCGTGACCGCGGAACTCATCATACGCACCAGCAGGCCGTCGCTCTGGCTGACCACCGGTAACCCGAGGCGGAACAGGCGGTACTGGATCTCCTGTGCGCAGATGGTTGAGCCGCCGCCCATGCCGACGGCAAGCACCTGGCGCGCGTCGCTAATCCAGGAGACCGCGCGTTTCAGGGCTTCGAGATCCAGCGCCCGGCGGTTGGTCTCCAGCACGCTGATGATCGACTCATAAATTCCCTGTACGCCTTCCAGATCCGGCACGTCGAGAATAAAGCGTTGGCCGATCGCCAGCGACTGGGCAAGCTTCATTTTCAGTTCGCGCACGTCTTTGCATCCCAGCGCGCGGGCAAAGCGGGTTACCGAGGCCTGGCTGGCGTGAGTCAGCCGCGCCAGCTCGGCAATCGGCATTTCCGCCGCGGCGGCGACATCATCGAGAATAAATTGTGCGATGCGTTTTTCGGTCGCGGTTAGCGCCATAAAGCGGTCGGTGATGCAGGAAATGATATCGATCGAGTAGGCCATACCGGGTATCAGGTTATGTATTGGGAATGGTACTTTGTACCATATACCCGTCATACTTCAAGTTGCAAGCGCGTTGGCTTTCCTCGCTCACCCCAGTCACTTACTAGAGTAAGCTCCTGGGGATTCCCTGCGTCGCCGCCTTCCTACAACTCGAATTATTTAGGGTATAGGCGGGTGACAAAAGCAGCGCGGCGCGTCCCACGGTGTTAAAAATCAAGGCGCATTGCGCAGCGGGTTTCCGCCGCCAGACCGTGCTCCGTTTCCTGAGCACGCTTCGCCGCCAGCCCTTCAGGCAGCCGCAGCTCATTCAGCATGCTGAATCCCAGCCGGGTATAAAACGGCGCGTTCCACGGCACTTCGCGGAAGGTGGTGAGCGTCACCGCCGGGAAGCCGACGCGGCGCGCGTTATCGATGGTGTGGGTCAACATAGCGCGACCGATCCCCTGACCTTGCCATTGCTGATGTACCGCGACTTCAACGATAAACAGCGCATCGTCCAGCGGCTCGCTTAACAAAAAGCCGATTGGCTGATTGTCGGCGAGCGCCAGTAAGCTGTGGCCGGTTTCCAGATATTCGCGGTGGCGTTCGACGCTAATCACCGGGCTTGCCGCCAGCCAGGCGAAAGCCGGGATGAGCGCAAAAGACTGCGCCGCCGAACGCTCCAGCGCGGGCAGCAGCGACAGATCGCGTGCTTCAGTCAGGCGAAAAGTGATGGCGGGGTTTATAGTGTTAGTTTTCATCGCCTCAGCATAGCAGCCCCAGGGAGAAATGCATGGAATTCACCGCCGTTCCCGCCGTCCAGTTTAGCGGCGCGGAGCTGACGACGATACTGAACGTCTGCTTTGATGATTATCTGGTACCGGTATCGATGTCGGTTGAGCTCTTCGTGCAGCGCTTCTGCGCCGAGGGGCTAAGCCTGCTGGAGTCGCGCATTTGGCTGGCTGGGGATGAACCGGTCGCCATCGCCCTGATCGCCCGTCGTGGGCGCGATGCCCGGCTGGCGGCGTTCGCTATTCGCCCACCATTTCGCGGCAAAGGGCGCGGGCGGCAGTTAATGACGCCGCTGATTGCCGATTTACGCGCCCAGGGCGTGCAGCGTATGTGGCTGGAGGTGATCCGTGATAACCATCCGGCGGTGGCGCTGTACCAGTCATTGGGCTTTACGGTGCGCCACGGGCTGTGCGGCTATATTAGCGATGCGCAGGCGCAGGAGAGCGGGTCTACGCTTGCGGATTACGATCTGCTGAACCTGATGCGCCATGCCGGCGCGGAGCTGGAAGGGCAGTTGCCGTGGTTGCTCGATCCGCTGACCTTTATTACCTTGCCCTGCCGGGCGCTGACGCTGCAGCAGCAGGCCTTTGCCGTGCTGGCGACTACCGCCAGCAAGCCGCAGCTGCAGTTTTTATGGCTGACGCCGGCGGCGCGGGGACGTGGGCTCGGGCGAGAGATGCTGCTCACTCTGGCGCGAGAATATCCCGGGCTGAGCACTTCGGTGACGATCCCGGAAACCTTTACGCCGCTGTTTAAATCCGCGGGCTATGCGCCGCTGGCGCTGCAGCAATATGAGATGTGTTTGTCGCTGAACTAGCCCGGCGGAGGCGCCGGGCTTGAGCGGTTAGCCTTCGCTGCTAACGATTTTTATGTCTACCATGCCGATGCCCAGCTGGCGCGGCGCGTGGCCGACGATATTGCCTTCGTTGGTGGACTGCGGGTCCGGCGGGGTGATGATTAAGGTGTTGCTGCGCGACGGGTTATCGAAATGCAGCGTCGTCGTCGTCACCTCATTGGCCAAAGTAAGCACTTGCTCACTTTTCCCGACGCGCACCGGTATAGGCTGGTTGGCGTTCGGGCCGAAGGCTTTGGCGGTGATCACCACATCAAATTTTTCCGGCAGCGGCGCTTTATATTCAATTTTCACGTCGTGGCCGAGCTGGGCATTGGACCAGCGTCCCCATAGTTCAGGCCGCGAGATGCCGCTGAACTGTTTAACTTCTTCTGGCGCCCCGGCGACGTTAAACACGAAGCTGTCGGCTTTGTAGCGAATATCGTTATCGACGATTTTCAACGTATCGACGTTACCTTTATAGCGCTCCATATCGATGAGGGTATCTTTGAAAGCGGTTTTGCCCTGCCACTGCGGCTTATCAACGTGCTGGACCTGTTGTTCTCCGCCCAGTTGCCCCTGAGAGACGCACCAGTCGGTGGACAGCGCCAGATCGGGCCTCCAGAGCTGGCCCATCTTGTAGCAGCGATCGACCCATACGAAGTTGTCGCGCGGGGCAAAGTCCGCCAGCTGGAAGCGCAGCGGCGCCGAATATTCGCTTTCCGGAATTGGCTCGACGCGCTGATCTGAGACGCGCAGCAGCAGCGGTAGACGGAAGTGGCTGCCGGAGAACGACATCATGTTTTTCTGCGAATCGATGCTGAAGCTCTTGATCTCTTTCGGGAAATTCCACAGACGAATGACATCTGGTTTCCATGCCAGCACTTTCTCTTTCATGTTCATGAAAATGGTTGAAAGCGATTCAGCGGAGAGGCTGCTGCGGCCCAGGCCGATGTAATTGTCGCCGCCGAGAATATCCAGCACCGTCGCGCCGTTATCCATGGTATTACGCTTCACGGCCAGCACATCCTGTTGCGGCTGGTCGCCGCGCAGAATAAAGAACAGGTTGCTGCGATCCTGCTTGTTCAGATAGTCCCAGGCGCTGTTTTTCATCGCCAGGTGATCGGATGAAACCACAATGACCGTGTTTTTGAAGTACGGCGAGGCTTTAATTTTCTCAATCAGCGCCGCGATATGCTCCTGGCTACAGGCCACGGCGCTGAAGGAGAGATTCTTTTTACCGTCCATGTCATAGCGTTTGCGCTCGCAGGTGCGCGAGATAAAGCCATCAGGATGGTGGGTGTCGACGGTGAGCGCGAACAGCGAGAAGCGTTTGCCGGATTGGGAGAGCGCTTCGAATTTCTTCCACGTCTCGTCGAGCACGGTGTCATCATAGAAGCCCCAGTCGTTACGGTAGGCTGGGTCGGCTACCGTCGTTTTCAGCTCCTCCGCGCCGTACAGGTGATCGAAACCGTGAGATTTGAGGAACACGTCTTTACCGGCAAAGCGCAGGTTAGCGCCCTGCACAAAGTAGTTCTCGTAACCGGAGTTTTTCAGGATATCGCCGAGGCAAATATTCTGCGGGAAGAAGCTGGATACCGCGGCGGAGGCGTTGCCTTCAAACGGCGCGAACAGCGGGATACCACACTGGGAAGCGACCATGCCGGCGATGGTGTAATCGGTGCCGGGAAGCTGCATGGTATTGCTGAAATCCAGCCCTTCGCTTTTGATCTTTCCGAGCTCCGGCGTGAGGTCCGGGAAGGCATCATTATTAAAGTAGGTGCGCTCCAGGCTCTCGCCGTAGATATAGACCAGGTTCAGCTTAGGATTGGCGATGCTTTTCGACGGCTCTTTGTAATAGGCGGCAAAGTCAGGATCGCCATCGCGGGACTGCGATTTCACCAGCTCGCTGATTTGACGAAAAGCGGGGCTGGCATCGACGGAGGCCAGGGCCAGCACCAGCGCAATCAGGCTATAGCCAAAGTGATGCGGATGGTGGCGACGACGACGCAGTACCCAGCCAAGGGCGCCGAATACCGCCACCAGCGCCAGCACCAGGCCGACGCCGGGCAGAATATATTTACTGACGCCCGCGCCGGTCAGACTATTGGTCAGCGTGTAGAGTACCGCGTCGTTAATCCCGTCGCCGGTGAAGTAGTCGCTGGCGTACAGGGTGATATTGAGCACGACAAACAGCCCCAGCACCGCAAGAGTGGCAGAGAACCACCAGGTATTGCGACCGGCTTTCCAGGCATAAATCACCACCGAGGCGAGAAACAAGGCGATGGATAACAACTCTGACACAGCTAACCCTCATGTGCGCCAGCGGCGGGCTGGCCGGATAGATCGATTTTCACGCTACACTGTAATGGCAGCGCCATTCTGCTGCAATTCTAGTGTCATGAAAGTGTGCTGTGATTCAGAATTGGTTTAGAAATCGTCTTTTTTGCATGACCTCTCATCCTGCCGTGGCGGGATGAGAGGGCGGTAGAAAAGCATAAATAGCGATTGCCGCCGCGTAGGCCTAGCTAAAGCGCCAAACGCGGCATCGGCGGGGGAGATCAGGAGAGGTAGTTGACGCCCTGTTTCAGCACCAGATCGCAGGCTTTGGTTTTCACTTTTTCCGCCAGCGGGCTGCTGCCCAGCGTTTCAAGGTTCAGTTGTTGGCCGTTGTTGCTGCTCAGCAACCCCTGCAGGCCTTCCAGATAGCCGGTATCCTGTTTTTGTTTCTCCGGCGTGCTGAGGCCCAGTTTATCCAGCACCTGGTTTTTCACGTTGTCGGCGTTGGTAACCGAGGTCAGCTTTTGCTGAGCGCAGTAGGAGAGGATGCCGGCGGCGTTATTCATGCTGCTGGACGTCAGCGACTGGCTGCCGCCGTTGAGCAGGCTGGTTAAGGAAGACATCGACATACCGCTGCCGCTTTGCTGGGAGCTGCTGCCGCTAAGCTGGCTGGCGGCGCTATTCAGGGAGTCCTGCCAGGAGGCGGCATGGGCGCCCGCCGCCGTCAATGCGCCGGCTGCAATCGCGGCGCAAAAAACTTTCTGCAAAGATTTCATAGACGTACTCTTCGTCGTTACATAAGAATCTCTTTAGTATAACGCCGCTTGAGTTCGGAAATCTCTTAATACTCTTTACCGGTAACGCGATCGCGGTAGCTGTCCCAGGTGAAGTTCACCCACAGGCTGTTGCCAAGGCGCATGCGATCCATGACGCGCTCGCCGAGCAGCTTGTTCATCTCTTCCATCGTACTGTTGGTCAGCATGCCGGTTGGGCGTTTTGATGACGACCGACGATCGACAATCTGGTTGATGATCACTTTTTCGTAGCGCGACTCGGTCTGCATACCGATTTCATCAATGACCAGCAGATCGACCCGGCTCAGGTCGCTTAGCAGCTGCTCTTCGCTGGTTTCCCGATTGCCAAAGGTATCTTTCATCGCCGACATAATATCGGCGACGGTAATGATTAGTACTGATTTGCCGCGCAGCAGCAGTTCATTGCAGATGGCGGCGGCAAGATGGTTTTTACCGGTGCCGGGCTTGCCGGAGAAGATAAAGCTGGCGATGTTGCCGTCAAATTCTTCAACGTACTGACGGGCGCGTGAGAGGGCGATCATCTGGCCATCGCACTCGACCCGGTAATTGTCGAACGAACAGTTCTGATGCAGCGGACGAATTCCGGAGCGGTTAAAAGTGCGCTGCATTTTCATCGCGCGGTTTTCTCGCTCCAGCGCCTCTGAGCGCAGCTTACCCTGTTCTTTCTGCCAGGCCAGCAGCTCTTCGCCGGTTTTAAAGGCCGGTTGCACGTGGGCTGGCATCATTTTTTGCAGGCGCTTCATCAGGTCGCCAACGTTTTTCATGCTCATCCTCGGAAACCTCGCGGGATCTGGTTATCAGGCTCGCTGATAGCGTTCACATCACGCTTCGGCTGCCCGCCGTTGCCGGCGCGGCCAATCTGTACGCTGCGCGCCAGCTTCTGTTGCCACTGTACGTGGTGGAAGACTTTACCCTCGGCCTGCCAGTAGGCAACAAAGGCGGCCAGCTCCTCCGGCGTTACCGGTTGCGCAAGGGCGATGCCCCATAGCGCGGCCAGGCGTTGAAAATCCGCGTCCGGCTGCCAACCGGCGTACATGGCGAATTTACCCATCGGTACGGCGACGGGCGCGGCGCTCGGCTCGTCAAAAAACTGCGCATCAAGCGCGATATCGCTGGTAGGGCGCGCCAGTTTGGCTTCCAGCTCCAGCAACTGCGCCAGGCGTTCCGGCGTCAACGCGTAAAACGCCGGGGCGTTATTCGCAAAAACGGCGACGGCGCCGCTGGCTGATTTCTGCAGGCGGGCCGCGTGGTTCTCAACGAAATCGTCAAGACCGCAAAAGTCGGTGGTTAAAATTCGCGAAGACATAACTCTATCTCAACTCTGAACAGCAAAGAGTGGGGGAACTGCTGACATAGTAGCATAGAGCAGGGCCAGGAAGCAGCGGCGACCGCGCTGCCCGTTACACGCGGGGGCGTTTGCGATACAGCCACAGCCCAGGAATAGACAGCCCGATAGATAGCGCGCCGACAATGGAAGAGGCTTTTAAAAAATTGCTCAG